>NZ_JBZYWI010000099.1:0-11570 GCF_058932755.1 Quadrisphaera sp. DVD1 | reverse complement strand
CCGCTGGTCCGTGCGGGCGCGGCGTCCTGGCGCGAGCGGCGGTCCGCGCGGGCCGCGGCCTCCTCCGCCTCGCGCTGCTGGGCCTCGAGGCCGTCCTGGCGGCGCTGCTCCAGCGCCACGCTCGTCCCGCGCAGGGCGGCGAGCTGCTCGATGAGGGCGGCCCGGGCGCTCGCGCTGGCGGCGACCTGGGCCTGGGCGGCCTCCGCGGAGGCCGCGGCGGCGGTGGAGGCGTCCTGCGCGGCGCGCGCGGCGTCCTGCTGCTGGTCCACGGCCTGCTGCGCCTGCTCGTCGAGCAGCCGGGCGACGACCTCCGAGGCCTCCATCTGCTCGCGGACGCGCTCGCGCCGCTCGCCGAGGGCGTCGAGGAGGGCGGCGCGGTCGAGCAGGTCCTGGGGGCCGGCGGAGGTGAGGAAGGCGCTGATGCCGGCGAAGTCGCCGCCGCTGCGGTAGCTGCCGGCCGCGAGCCGACCGACCGCCGCCCGGGCGGTCTGTGCGCCGGCGCGCGCGTCGTCGGCGGCGGCACGGGCCTGGTCCGCGGCGGCGGCGCGGCGCTCCAGCTCGCCCTGGGCGACGTGGTGCAGCTCGACCGCCTCGGCCTCGCGCTGCTGGGCCTGCTCGAGCTCGGCGCTGGCCGCGGCGAGCTGGGCCTCCAGCGCCGCGACCTGCGCCGCTGCGCCGTCCGCGGCCTGCCGGGCGGCGTCGACCTCCTGCTCGCTGGGCAGCGGAGGCGCGGCCTGGGCCGGCGCCGTCGCGGCCGTCACCACGAGCAGCCCCACCACCGCGGCGCCGGCCGCGCTGCGCCACGCACGGCGCCCGCGAGCGCCGGCGGACGCCGTCCTGCCGTGCGCGTCGACCTGGCTCATCCGGTTCCTCCCGTGGTGCGGATCCTCCGGATCCGACATCGGCAGGACCTGGGCCCGACTGGAGGGGCCCGTCCGGGTGAACGGCACGCGCCCGGGCGGGGCGGCAGGACGACCCGCTCCGCCGGACGGCGGGGAGCGGGTCAGCGCGCAGTGCGCGGAGCGGCCTCGGCGACCTCGTTGAAGCGCCTCAGGAGCTGGGCGAGCTGGTCGACGTCGGCGTCGTCCCAGCTGTCGAGCATGGTCTGGACGTGCTCGGAGCGGGCGGCCCGCACTCGCTCGACGCGCTCGCGGCCGAGGTCGGTCAGCGCGACCACCTGGGCGCGCGCGTCGTCGGCGTCCGGCGTGCGCTCGACCAGGCCCAGCCGCTCGAGGACGGCGAGCTGCCGCGACACCGTGGGCTTGCCGATGCCGAGGTAGCCCGCCAGGTCGGTGGCGCGCACGTGCCCCTGCGCGCGCACCCGCAGCAGCAGCCCGTAGGCGCCGGCCTCGAGCTCGGGGTGCAGGTCGCGGGCGAGCTGGCCCGAGATGGAGCGGGCGCGCCGCCAGAGCACGGCGAGCTCCTGCTCGAGCCGCTCGACGGGTTCCGGGCTGACCACGGGGCGAGCATGGCAGAGCCCGGGCCGGGGCGGGAGCCCCGAGGTCTCCGGCCCACCCTGGAGTTGAGGGTAGGCTTCCCTCTGTGACGACGGTGGCGGCCGCCCGGCCCAGCGCTCCAGCGGCGGCTCCCTCCTACCGCTGCTTCGAGGCCGCGGTCACCCGCGTCCAGCCGCTGTGCCCCACCTTCCGGCGGATCACGCTCTCCGGGCCGGAGCTGCACGGCTTCGGCCACGGCGGCGCCGACCAGCGCGTCAAGCTCGTCCTGCCCTCCGACCCCGCCCGTCCGGAGGACTCCCTCGGGCCGCTCGTGCGCTGGGGCGACGACTGGTACTCCCGCTGGCGGGCGCTGCCGGACGCCGCCCGGCCGGTGATGCGCACCTACACCGTGCGCGCCGCGCGCCCGGAGCTGGCCGAGGTGGACGTCGACGTCGTCCTGCACGGCGCGGGGCGCGGCAGCGCCGCGGGGCCGGCGTCCAGCTGGGCCGCCAGCGCCCGCCCCGGCGACCGCCTCGTGCTCGTCGGCCCCGACCGCCCCGGCTCCGGGCGCGCGTGGGGCTGCGAGTGGGCGCCGCCGGCCGGCGCCAGCACGCTGCTGCTCGCCGGCGACGAGACTGCGGTGCCGGCCGTCTGCTCGGTGCTGGAGCAGCTGGCCCCCGGCACCCGCACCCTGGCCCTGCTCGAGGTGCCGCACGAGGCCGACGTCCTGCCCGTGGCCGCGCCCGCCGGAGCCGAGGTGCGCTGGCTGCCCCGCCAGCGGCGCGGCGAGCAGCACGCCCACGGCCGGCTGCTCGTCGAGGCGGTGCGCAGCGCCGTCAGCGGCCTGGCCCCCCGCACGAGGGCCGCTGGTGACCTCGAGGACGTCGACGTCGACAGCTCCCTGCTGTGGGACGTGCCCGCGGCCCCCGAGGCGGGCGCCGACGGGCTGTACGCCTGGCTGGCCGGCGAGGCCGGGATGGTCAAGGAGCTGCGCCGCCACCTCGTGCGCGACGTCGGCGTCCCGCGCTCCTCGGTGGCCTTCATGGGCTACTGGCGCGCCGGTCGCGCCGAGGCCGTCTGACCCGAGGGCGCCGCAGCAGCGACGCCGGGCTCGACCCTCGGGTGGGCGTAGAGTTGGAGCGGCTCCTCGCGGGGCCCCCACCTCCCCGGATCGGAGCCCTCGTGGCCACCAGCACCTCCGTGGCGCCCGCGCGCCGCACCGATGACGTCACCTCGGTGCGGGCCGCGCTGCGCTCCCCCCGCCGGCTGCGCACCGAGGTCCTCGCTGGGCTCGTCGTGGCCCTGGCGCTGATCCCCGAGGCCATCTCGTTCTCGATCATCGCCGGCGTCGACCCCCGGGTCGGCCTCTTCGCCTCGTTCACGATGGCGTGCTCGATCGCCGTCCTGGGCGGCCGCCCCGCGATGATCTCCGCCGCCACGGGCGCAGTGGCCCTGGTGGTCGCGCCCCTCGTGCGCGACCACGGGCTGGACCACCTGATCGCCGCGGTCATCCTCGCCGGCGTCCTGCAGGTGGCCCTCGGGCTGGCCGGCGTGGCGCGCCTGATGCGCTTCATCCCCCGCTCGGTGATGGTCGGGTTCGTCAACGCCCTCGCCATCCTCATCTTCACGGCACAGCTGCCCTACCTCATCGGCGTCCCGTGGCTGGTCTACCCGATGGTGGCCGTCGGCCTGCTGGCGATGGTCCTCCTCCCGCGCCTGACGCAGGTGGTGCCCGCCCCCCTGGTGGCGATCGCCGTCCTCACGGCGCTGACCGTGGCCCTGGGCTGGCAGGTGCCCACCGTGGGCGACGAGGGCGCGCTGCCGGAGAGCCTGCCCTCGCTGCTGTGGCCGGACGTGCCGCTCACCCTGGAGACGCTGCGCACCATCGCCCCGTACTCCCTCGCCGTGGCCCTGGTCGGCCTGCTCGAGTCGCTCATGACGGCCAAGCTCGTCGACGACGTCACCGACACCCGCTCCTCCAAGACCCGCGAGGCCTGGGGCCAGGGCGCGGCGAACATCATCACCGGCTTCTTCGGCGGCATGGGCGGCTGCGCCATGATCGGCCAGACGATGATCAACGTGAAGGTCTCCGGGGCGCGCACGCGGATCTCGACGTTCCTGGCCGGGCTGTTCCTGCTCGTGCTCGTCGTCGGCCTGGGCGACGTGGTGGCGATCATCCCGATGGCCGCGCTCGTCGCCGTCATGATCATGGTGTCGGTCGGCACGTTCGACTGGCACTCCATCGCCCCCGCCACCCTGCGCCGGATGCCCCGGAGCGAGAACGCCGTGATGCTCGCGACGGTGCTGGTGACGGTGCTCACCCACAACCTCGCCTACGGCGTGGTCGTCGGCGTGCTCGTGGCCACGGTGCTCTTCGCCCGCCGGGTGGCCCACCTGGTCACCGTCACGGCCGCCGACGCCCCGGACGGCACCCGCACGTACACCGTCGACGGCGCGCTGTTCTTCGCCTCCAGCAACGACCTGGTGCACCAGTTCGACTACGACGGCGACCCGGAGCGCGTCGTCATCGACCTCTCCCGCTCCCACGTCTGGGACGCCTCGAGCGTCGCGGCCCTGGACGCCGTCGAGACGAAGTACGCGCGCCGTGGCAAGCGCGTGGAGATCGTCGGGCTGAACGCGGCGAGCGCCGAGCGCCACGACCGCCTGGCCGGCCACCTCGGCGGCGAGGCCTGAGCGCGGCTCAGGTGCCCGAGCGCTCCTGGAGCAGGCCGATGAACTCGTCGGCCATCGCCAGCTGCGCCGCCAGCCTCGCCCGCCGCTCCTGGGCCGAGGCGACGAAGCCGGCGAGCGCTGCGCGCAGGCGCTCGCGCTCGGCCCCCGTGCCGTCTCCTGGACCGTCCGCCGCGTCGACGGCCGCCAGCAGCTCGCGCATCTCCTCCAGGGCGTAGCCGAGGGGCTTCATCCGGCGGATCAGCAGCAGCCGCTCGACGTCCGCCGGGGCGTACAGGCGGAAGCCGCCCTCGCTGCGGCTGGAGGGCACGACCAGCCCCACCTCGTCGTAGTGGCGCAGGGTGTGCAGCGACAGGCCGGTGCGCTCGGCCACCTCGCCGATCTGCAGGGGGCGCACGAGCGGGACGGTACTCCAGGAGCGCGCGGTGCCCCTGCGGCCGTCCGGGTGCCGGCTCCGCAAGTCCTCCGGGCCGCCGTCCGATACTGGTCGGGTGAGCGACGAGCCCCGCACCGGTGCGCCCCGCGCCCGTGGGGCCGGCGACCACCTCGCGGCCCTCGTGGTCGCGGTGGCCTGGGTGGTGGCGCTCGTGGTCGGCCAGGTGCTCGCCGGGGGCCGGCTGTCGGTCGTGCCGTGGCTCGCGCTCGGGCCGCTCGTGGCCTCCCTCGTGCTCACCTGGCGCCTGACCAGCGTGGCGTCGGCCGTCACCGTGCTCGGCGTGTGCCTGATCAGCGCGGACGCCGGCGACCTCGGCACCGGCCAGGGCGCGATCCGGGTGGCGGGCGTCACGGCGCTGGCCGGGTTCGCCGTGCTCAGCGCGCTGGTGCGGGTGCGGCGCGAGGAGCGGGTGCGGCGCGTGGCGCAGGTGGCCGTCATCGCGCAGGCGGCGATCCTGCACCCGGTCCCGACCCGCGTCGGCAGCCTCGTCATGGCCTCGCGCTACGTCTCGGCGAGCACGGACGCCCTGGTCGGCGGCGACCTCTACGACGTCGTGGCCACCGGCCGCGGCGTGCGGATGATCGTCGGCGACGCCCGCGGCAAGGGGCTGTCGGCGCTGCAGACCTCCGCCGCCGTGCTGTCCGCGTTCCGCCACGCCGCCCCCCGCCCCGACCTCGCCCTGGACGACCTGGCACGGGAGATCGAGCGCGCCGTGGTGCCGGCGCTGGCCCCCGAGGACTTCGTCACCGCCGTGCTGTGCGACCTCGCGCCGGACGGGCGGCTCGACCTCGTGCTGTGCGGGCACCCCTCGCCGCTGCGCCTGACCGCCGACGGCCCGCCGCAGGAGCTGGGGTGCCGGCCGGGCCCGCCGCTCGGCCTGGGCGTCGACCCGGTCGTGGAGTCGACCGCGCTCCGCCCCGGGCAGCGGCTGCTGCTCTACACGGACGGCGTCATCGAGGCCCGAGACCGCCACGGGCGGTTCTTCGACCTCGCCGGCGCCGCCGCGGAGCTGGCCTGGGCCGGGCCGGCGTCCGCCCCGGCGCTGGACGGCGCGCTGGAGGAGCTCATGGGCCGCCTGCGCGCGCACGTCGGCGGCACGCTCACCGACGACGTCGCCGCGCTGCTGGTCGAGCCGCTGGAGCCCGCCCTCCGCTGACGCCCCTCAGGCGTCGTGCGGGTGCAGCCGGACGGCGAGGATCGCCACGTCGTCCTCGGGGCGCGGCGGCAGCATGCGCTCCAGGACGGCGTCGACGAGGACGTCGAGGGCCAGGTCCTTCTGCGCCAGGTCCTCGAGCACCTCCTGCAGGCGCTCGAGCCCCACCTGCAGAGGCTGGTCGCGGCGCTCCACGAGCCCGTCGGTGTACATCAGCACCGTGGCGCCCGGGTCGAGGGCCACCTCGGACTCCCGGCGCCGCAGCGAGGGCATGACCCCCAGCAGGAGGTCGGAGCTGATGCCGGTCAGGCCCATGACGAGCCCGTCCGGGCGGATCTCCATCGGTGGCGGGTGGCCGGCGTTGGACCACCGCAGGCGCGTGACGCCGCGCTCGCGGTCGTCGCCGCTCTGCTCCAGCCGCGCCACCACGGCGCTGGCGCTGGTGCCGACCTGGAGCACCTCGAGGGCCTCGTCCACCTCCCGCAGCACCTCGGCGGGTCCGTCGCCGGTGACGACGGCCGCCGTGCGCAGGATGGTGCGGACCTGGCTCATCGCCGCCGCGGCCTGGGTGTCGTGGCCGATGACGTCGCCGATCACGAGGACGGTCGCGCCGTCGGGCTGGAAGAAGGCGTCGTACCAGTCACCGCCGACCTGGGCCGCCTCGGCGGCCGGGGTGTAGCGGGCGACGACCTCGGTGTGGGGCGTGCGCGGGGGGTCGGTCAGCAGGGACCGCTGCAGGCCCTCGGCGAGGTCGCGCTGCTGGCCGTAGAGGCGGGCGTTGTCGAGCGCCAGGCCCGCGCGCGCCGCGATGTCGGTCGCGGTGTCGAGGTCGCCGGGGTCGATCGGGCTGCGCGCGGCGCCGTTGAACAGGCTCAGCAGCCCCAGCGTCCGGCCGCGGGCCTGCAGCGGCAGCACGACGAAGGACTCCGGCGCCAGCCGCGCCAGCACGTCGTGGGCGGGGCCCGGAGCCAGCACGGCGCGGATGCGCTCGGTGGCCGCGCTGGCCAGGACGACCTGCTGGCCGGTGCGCAGCGCCTGCGCGACGAAGGACCCTTCGGAGAGGTCGGCGAGGCGCGCCTGCGCGTAGGCCTCGACGACCGGGCGGAGCTCGGGGTCGCCGTGCCACGCACCGATGTCGCGCACCGTGCGGATGCCGGGGCGGTCCGCGTCCTCCGCGAGGGTGACCACGCACCAGTCGGCGAGGGTCGGCACGACGAGGCGGGCCAGGCGGGCGACGGCCTCCTCGGCGTCCAGGGTGCCGGCCAGAGCCCCGGTGACGCTCGCCAGCAGGTGGGCGCGCGTGCCGGCGCGGCTCAGCTCGGTGTTGAGCTGCTCCAGCTCGCGCGTGCGGGTGAAGAGGTCCAGCTCCACGCGCTCCGCGCGCTCCCGCAGCACCACGCCCCGGGCCGCCTCGGCCGCGGCCTGCTCGCGGGCGCGCACGTACTCCGTGATGTCGTCCGAGCGGTGCAGCAGGAGGACGACCTCACCGCGCTCGTCGAGGATCGGGACGTTGCGCGGGCTCCAGTACCGCTCCTCGTAGCCGCCGTCGGGCGTGGGGATGTCGTACTTTTGGAGGGCCATCGTGACCGGGCGCCGGGTGTGGCGGGCCTGCTCGAGGGAGGCGCGCAGGTTCACGAGCCCGTCGGCGTCCGGGTCGGCGGGGTTCATCGGGAAGACCTCGAAGAGCCCCCGCCCCACCGTGGCCTCGAGCGTGGTGCGCGTGGCCTCCAGGCGGGCCCGGTTGGCGTGGACGATGACGAGGTCGGGCGTCAGCAGCAGCAGCGGGGTCGGCGTCGCGTCGAAGACCGCCGCGAAGTCGGGCGTCGGGAGGCCCTCGACCACACGCACCTCCGCCGCTGCCCGCCCCGGCTGCCCGCCCTGGCACCGGCCGCTCCAGGCCGGTGCTCCCAGTCTCCCTGCAGGGCGCCCGCGCGGCCATCCGCCGCACCGGGTGGGCGGCGGCGACCGCCAGGCGCTGCCGGTGCGGTCAGGCCAGGTGGCGGTGGCGGCGCATGACGGCGCCCGCGGCGGCGGCCACGACGTCCAGGCCCTCGATCGCGAGGGTGAAGTCCAGGACCTCGTCCCAGCTGATCGCCGGGCCGTGGCGCTCCTCGAGCACCTCCGAGGGCACGTCCCACTGCTCGGCGGGCACGCCGCCGGTGGTCAGGAGGCGGATGACGTCCTCGCTGGCGTGCTTGCGCACCTCGTCGCGGCAGGTCGCGCAGTCGAACGCGTAGAACGACCACGCCTCCACCGAGCACACCACCAGCCGCACCTGCACCGGCGTGAGCTCGACATCACCGCAGCTGGGGCACGAGGCCTTGATCGTGGTCACTGACGACACCTCCGCGAACGTGGCCCTCCAGCAGGGGTGCAGGAGGGTCAAGCACGCATCGGCGGATGGGGCGGATCCCTTGAGCCGCGGGGTGGTGCCCGCCAGGGCAGTGCGGTCAGCCGCTCCCCGGCTGCGGCTCTCGGAGAGCGGTCGACGCTGCTCCGATGGCGCGCCGCCGCAGACACGCCGACGGCGCTCAACCGGCGCTCCACCCGCGCCGACGGTCCGGCATGCGCGAACCCGCCTCCACCGCCCCGACCGTCCCGACCTCGGCCGCTGTGGTCCTCCACCCCGCAGCGGGGCTGAGCATCCAGGACCAGATCCGACTGCGGGCGCTCGAGGCCGCCGCCGCCTGACCTGTCCGGCCCTCGGTCGGCGTCAGTGCGTGGCCTGCCCACAACGACGTCAGGGGCTCCCGGAGGAGCCCCTGACGAGGACGTGCTGAGCCGCCTGTGGGAGTCGAACCCACGACCTACGCATTACGAGTGCGTCGCTCTAGCCGACTGAGCTAAGGCGGCAGCGACCGGCGCGAAGGCCGGGCACGAGGGTCGAGTGTAGAGGGTTCAGCCGGGGCACGTGGCCCCCTCCCCCGGCAGGACGCCGTCCAGCAGCCAGCCGTCCACGGCGTCGTCGACGCACTGCGAGCCGCGGGCGTAGGCGGTGTGCCCCTCGCCGTCCCAGGTCAGCAGCCGCCCGGAGGAGAGCTCGTCGGCCAGGGCCTGCGCCCACGCGTAGGGGGTGGCCGGGTCGCCGGTGGTGCCCACCACGAGGATCGGCGCCGCGCCCTCCGCGGCGATCGGCCCGGGCTGCCGCGTCGGGGGCGCCGGCCACTCCGCGCACTGGACCTCGCCGTAGGCCATGGACTCCCCGAAGGTCGGCGAGGCCTGCGCCAGCGCCTCAGCGGTGGCGCGCATCCGCTCCGGGTCGGCGTCCACCGGGTAGTCCAGGCAGTTCACGGCCACGAAGGCCTCGAGCAGGTTCGAGGCGTAGGTGCCGTCGGGACGCCGGTCGGCGTAGGCGTCGGCCAGCTGCCGCAGCACCTCCCCCCGCCCGTCGAGGGCCTCGGTGAGCCCCTGGTCGAGGATCGGCCAGCTCTGGTCGTCGTAGAGCGGCGTGATGATCCCGGTGGTGGCCAGGGCACCGGTCAGCGGCTGGTCGGTGTCGGTGGGCAGCGGAGAACGCTCGGCGGCGTCGACGACCCCGCGGATCTGCGCCAGGGCGGCGTCGGGCTCCTCCGCCAGGGGACAGCCGCGCCGGGACGGGCAGTCCTCGACGTAGGCCCGCAGCGCCTGCTCCAGGCCAGCGGCCTGGCCCACGGTCACCTCGTCGTACGCGGACGCCGGGTCGAGGGCGCCGTCGAGCACGAACCGGCCCACCCGCTGGGGGAAGAGCCCCGCGTACACCGCGCCCAGCAGCGTGCCGTAGGACTTCCCGAGGTAGTCCAGCTGCTCGGAGCCGAGCACGGCGCGCAGCACGTCCATGTCGCGGGCGGCGTCCACGGTGCCCACGTGGGGCAGCAGCGCGCCGGCGTCGGACTGGCAGCCGGCCGCGAACGCCCTGGCCTCGGCGCGCAGCGCCTCCAGGCCGCCCGGTGCCAGGGGGTCCGGGCCGTCCGCCGACAGGTACGCGTCGAGCTCGGGGTCGGACAGGCAGTCGACCGGAGCCGAGGCCCCGACTCCGCGCGGGTCGAAGCCCACGACGTCGTACTGCTCCGCGAGGTCCTCCGTGACCACCGGGGAGGCGCGCACCCAGTCCACGCCCGAGCCGCCGGGACCGCCGGGGTTGACCAGCAGCGCGCCGCGGCGCTCGTCGGCGTCCCCGGCGGGACGGCGCGCCAGCGCGACCTCCAGCGTCGCGCCGGCCGGAGCGGCCCAGTCCACCGGCACGGTGGCCGTGGAGCACTCCAGGCCCTCGCCGCACCCGACCCAGTCCAGCTCCTGGTCGTAGAAGCGGGCGTTGGCGGGGTCCGCGGCCTGCTCGGAGGCGACGGCCACGGAGCCGGTGGGGGCGGGGACGGTCGTGGGCGGCCCGCCCTGCGGCTCCGGGGACGAGGAGGAGCAGCCGCCCACGAGCAGGGCGGCGCAGAGCAGGGCCAGGGCCGCGCGGGGCACTCTCACGGGCGCAGCGCCAGAGCCATGGCCTCGACGGCGAGCAGGGGGTTGACGTTCGCGCCGATCCGCTCGCGGGCCAGGCCGATGGCGTCCAGCCGGCGCAGGGTGGTCTCGGCGGGGGCCTGGGCCGCCAGGCGCTCGACGTCGGCGCGCAGCTCGCTGTTGACGAGCTCCACGTCCGCTCCCAGCTGCACCACGAGCACGTCGCGGTAGAGGGAGGCGAGGTCGACCAGGGCGCGGTCGAGCACGTCCCGCTTGGAGCGCGTGGCCCGGGCCTTCTGGTCCTTCTCCAGCTGGGTCACCTGCGAGCGCAGCGCGGGCGGCAGCGCGCCCGTGGCCGCGGCCCCGAGGGAGCGCAGCAGCGCTGCGCGCTCGGCGGCGTCCCGCTCGGTGGTGGCCGCAGCCGCCTCCTCCCCCGCGACGTCGACGAGGTTGCCCGCGCTGACCACGGCGTCACCGACGCCGCGGACCTCCAGCGCCATCTTCAGCACCTCCCGGCGGCGCAGGCGCGCCCCCTCGTCGCGGGCGAGGCGCCGGGCGAGGCCGATGTGGCTCTGGGCGGCGCGGGCGGCGTGCGCGGCCATCACCGGGTCGACGCCGTCGCGGCGCACGAGCAGCTCGGCCACCGCCTCCACCGGGGGCACGCGCAGGCGCACCGGCCGGCAGCGCGAGCGGATCGTCACGACGAGGTCCTCGGCGCTCGGGGCGCACAGCAGCCACACCGTCCGCTCCGGCGGCTCCTCGATCGCCTTGAGGAGCACGTTGGAGCCCCGCTCGCTCATCCGGTCGGCGTCCTCGACGAGGACGACGCGCCAGCGCCCGCCCGCCGGGCGCCGCTGCGCGGACTGCACGAGGGAGCGGACGACGTCGATGTCGATGCCGAGCTTCTCCGTGCTCACGACCTGGACGTCGGCGTGCGTGCCGCCTAGCACGGTGCGGCACGCGTGGCAGTGCCCGCACCCGCCCTGCTCGCACTGCAGCGCTGCGGCGAAGGCGCGCGCCGCCGTCGAGCGGCCGGATCCGGGAGGGCCGGTGAACAGCCAGGCGTGGGTCATCTGCTCCGGAGCGTCGACGGCCCCGCGCAGCACCGCGGCGGCGTCGTCCTGGCCGACGAGGTCGTCCCAGACGCTCACCGGGGCCACGCGTCGTCGTCGGGCTCGCCGAGGGCGAACAGCTCCTCGTCGAGGGCGCGGTGGCTGCCGACGGCGGGCATCTGCCGGGTGCGCTCCACCGGGCGCTCGCCCGAGGCCCCCAGCGGGATCGGCTGGGTGGACTGCGCGTCGCGCAGGGCCAGGGCCTCCCGCTCCGCGGCCGCGCGCTCGGCGTCCAGCCGCTGCGCCTCGGCGCGCTCGGCCGCGAGGCGGTCGAGCTCGGCCCGCTCGGCGATCAGCCGCTCCGCCTCGGCCCG
>NZ_JBZYWI010000098.1:0-11581 GCF_058932755.1 Quadrisphaera sp. DVD1 | reverse complement strand
CGCCGACGGCCTGGCCGCCGCCCTGTCGCTGCCCGCGCCGATCCCCTCCGGGCCCCCCGACGCCGCCCGGGTGCGCCGCCTGCTCTCCGCCGCCCACCCCGACACCCCCGTGCCCGGCGTCCTGCCCGCGGTGTGGGCCCGCTTCTGCGCCCACGTGCACCTGCTCGCCCTCACCGGCGCCGGTGAGGACGTCCTCGCCGCCCTGCCCACCGCCGCCGTCACCGAGCGCGCCATCACCATCACCAGCCCCGGCCAGGCCGCCCGCTGGGCCCTGCCCCACCCCGCCCAGCTCGCCCTGAGGGCCTGGCTCCCCCACCGCGCCGCCGTGGCCGCCACCCTGCGCGGCTCGGACCCCGACGCCCTGTGGCTGCGCGTGCGCCCCTCCGCCGACCACCGCACCGGCGCCCTGCGCCCGGCCGGCCTGCCGCTGTCCGCGCGCGGCCTGCGCCTGGCGTTCACCACCACCGTCGCCCTGCTGCAGCTCTCCAGCCCCGCCCTGGCCGGCGTCACCACCGCCGAGGTCCGCAAGCTCCCCCAGGCCGACCCCGAGCTGCTCCCCTGAACCTCACACCACCGGTCCTCACACCACCGGTCCTCACACCACCGACCTCACAGCACCGATCTCGCAGCCGCCGTCGCCGTGCTCACGGGCCGGACCGCACGGACCGGATCGCACAGCCCGAACCTCACAGGCCGGACCTCACAGCTGCGCGGCGGCGGTTCCCGGCGCGACGAGGCGGTCCGGGGCGCGCCGCGTGCGCTCCGCACCGGTGGCCACCGCCAGCCCTGCGCGCCCACCACTCCGGACCCACCGATCAGCTCCTGCACCCCGGTGTGGCCGAGGCGGGCTGCCACAGGGCGGCCCGGGTGCTGCCGTGGCAGCCCGGCCCCCAGCAGCAGACGACGACCGCGGTCCCCGGTCCGGCGCCAGCGTCCCGATGCGCTCGCCCACCTCGGCGGCGGGCACGTGCACCGCGCCGAGGATGCGGCCCTGCTCCCGGCCCACCCCCGAGCCCCCTAATGCACCGGCGCCCGGGCCCGCGTGCGGGGCAGCGCGTGGTCCCCTGGAGGCGTCGAGCCTGCTCCCGTCGTCACCGGAGGTCGGGGAAGCGCCGCTCGGCGCTCTCCCCCTGCTCCAGCACGTCCGCGCCCCGGCCGATGATCTCCGGGTCCGGGCGGCCCACCGCCGAGAGGTCCTTGCCCTCGTAGGGCAGCAGGCTCAGCACGTGGCGCATCGCCTCGAGCCGGGCCCGCTTCTTGTCGTTGCTCTTGACCACCGTCCACGGCGCCACGGGCGTGTCGGTGTAGAAGAACATCGCCTCCTTGGCCTCGGTGTAGTCGTCCCAGCGGTCCAGGGAGGCCAGGTCGGTCGGCGAGAGCTTCCACTGGCGCACCGGGTCGATCTGGCGGATGACGAAGCGGGTGCGCTGCTCGGCCTGGGAGACGGAGAACCACAGCTTGACCAGGTGCACCCCGCTGCGCACGAGCATCTCCTCCAGCGCCGGGGCCTGGCGCATGAACTCCTCGTACTCGCCCTGGGTGCAGTAGCCCATCACCCGCTCCACCCCGGCGCGGTTGTACCAGGACCGGTCGAACAGGACGATCTCCCCCGCCGCTGGCAGGTGGGAGACGTAGCGCTGGAAGTACCACTGGCTCTGCTCGCGCTCGGAGGGCTTCTCCAGCGCCACCACCCGCGCCCCGCGCGGGTTGAGGTGCTCGGTGAAGCGCTTGATCGTCCCGCCCTTGCCCGCCGCGTCACGCCCCTCGAAGAGGATGACGAGCTTCGCGCCGGTGTCCTTGACCCACCCCTGCAGCTTCAGCAGCTCGATCTGCAGGGCGCGCTTGGTGTGCTCGTACTCCCGCCGCGGCATCCGCTCCTGGTAGGGGTAGCCCTCGCGCCAGGTGCTCACCCGGTTCCCGTCGGCGTCGAGCAGGTCTCGGTCGTCGTCCCACTCGTCGTCCTCGGCCGGGTCCGACAGGCGCCAGCCCATCATCTCCGCCACCGACGGCGTCTGCCCCGGCGCCGCGGCGTGCGCCGGCGGCTGCGCGGCGTCCACCGGCAGCGGCGGCACGTCCCGCCCGATCGCTCGTCCAGGCGCGGTCGTGTCGGTCATCGGCGTCCCCTCCCGGTGGGTGTGCCCCTCCCCTGCCCTGCCGCGGCGACCGGAAACGGTCGGGACGCTGGCTTCCGTTATCACTCGTCCGTCGGGCGGCGGCCGCGGCGGTGGAGGGACCGGGCGGCGCGGCTCAGCGGGGACGGGTGGCGCGCAGCCAGGCCAGGCCCAGCACCGGGAGCACCAGCGGCACGTACCCGTAGCCGGACCCGAAGCCCGACCACACCGTCTGGTCGGGGAAGGCGGCGGCGTCGGCCAGGCTCAGGGCGCCGACCACGACCACCCCGACCAGCTCCACCGCGACCGCGGCCCACGCCACCCGGCGCGAGGCCGGCGTCGCCGTGGCCAGCGCCGCGGTGGCCACGCAGTAGACCAGCGCGGCCAGCGCCGAGAGCAGGTAGGCCAGCGGTGCGGCGGAGAAGTGCGTGGCCAGCTGGTAGCCCGCGCGGGCCGTCGCCGCCAGGGCGAAGACCGCGTAGACGGCGATGAGCACCCGCCCCGCGCCGTGCCGGGTGGCCTCCGCCGAGCCCGCCGCCCCGGCCGCGGCCGCCCGGTCGCGTCGCTCAGCCACCGGTCCTCCAGATCTGCTCCAGGCGCAGCACCAGCGCCCCGGTGGTCAGCGCCGCCACCGCGAGCACCCCGGTCCCCCACCGGCTGCGCTCGCCCACCGCCCAGAACGCGCCCAGCGGCACGACGAGCACCGAGGTGAGCAGGTAGCTGGCGAACAGCACGCCGTCCACGTCCCGCTCGGTGCGGGCCAGCAGCGCCACGCCCACCGCTCCCTGCACGAGCAGGGCCAGCTCGAGCACCGCGGAGCCCAGCAGCTGCAGGTCGTCGATGCGCCGCCCGCGCACCGTGGCCACCAGCGCCGCGGCGCCCACCGCCGCGGCCAGCAGCCCGGTGGTCCACGCCAGCCAGGTGATCACCGCGTCCCCACGGCGGCGATCCTACGGCGGCGCTGGGCGCGCCCTCCGGCGGCCGTGCCCCTACCGTGCCCGGGATGACCCCTCCACCGCCCTCCGCCGAGCCGACCCGCGGACGCCTGGTGCTGCTGCGCCACGGCCGCACCGCCTGGGCCCACAGCGGCCAGCACACCGGGCGCACCGACATCCCCCTCGACGAGGTCGGGGAGGCCCAGGCCGCGGCGCTGCCCCCGCTGCTCGCCGCGCTGTGCACCGGCGAGCCCGCGCTCGTCGTCTCCAGCCCGCTGAGCCGGGCCCGGCGCACCGCCGAGCTCGCCGGGCTGCGCGACATCACCGAGGACGCCGACCTCGTCGAGTGGGACTACGGCGCCTACGAGGGGCTGACCACCCCCCAGATCCGCGAGGCGCGCGGCGGAGACGACTGGACGGTCTTCCGCGACGGCGTCGCCCCCGGCGGGGACGGGCAGTCCCCCGGGGAGTCCCTCGCCGACGTCGCCGCGCGCACCCGCGCCGTGGTCGAGCGGGTGCGCCCGCGCCTGGCCGACGGCGACGTCGTCCTCGTCGCGCACGGGCACTCCCTGCGCGTGCTGGCCACGACCTGGCTGGGCCTGGAGCCCACCGCCGGGGCCCAGCTGCTGCTGGACCCCGCCTCGGTGTGCGTCCTCGACGTCGAGCACGGCGTGCCGGGGATCCGGCACTGGAACCTCACCCCGGCGCTGTTCGGCGCCCCGCCGGACTGAGCCCTACGAGGCGGCGGTGACCTCCAGGAGCAGGTCCCCGCCCTCGACCTGCTGCACCGCGGAGATGGCCACGCGCGAGACCGTGCCGGCCACCGCGCTGGTCACCGCCGCCTCCATCTTCATCGCCTCGATCGTGGCCACCGTCTGGCCGGCCTCGACCGCGTCGCCCTCGGCCACCCCGAGGGTGACCACGCCGGCGAACGGCGCGGCGACCTGCCCGGGCCGGGCGGGGTCGGCCTTCTCGGCGGTCTTGACGTCGACGGCCAGCGACCGGTCGCGCACCGCCACCGGGCGCAGCTGGCCGTTGAGCGTCGTCATCACCGTGCGCATGCCGCGCGCGTCGGCGTCCCCGACCGCCTCCAGCCCGGCGATGAGGTTCACCCCGCGCTCCAGCGGCACCACGTGCTCCTCCCCCCGGACCAGGCCGTAGAGGTAGTCGCGGGTGTCGAGCACCGAGACGTCGCCGTGGGCCTCGCGCACCCGCGCCAGCTCCGCCGTGGGACCGGGGAAGAGCAGCCGGTTCAGCGCGGCCTGGCGGGTGCGGCCGGGCGCCTGGAGCAGGGCGGCGTCCTCGGCGGAGAGCTCGGTGGTGCGCGCCGGGGCCGTGCGCCCGGCCAGCGCCCGGGTGCGGAACGGCTCGGGCCAGCCGCCGGGCGGGTCGCCGAGCTCCCCGGAGAGGAACCCGATCACCGAGTCGGGCACGTCGTAGTCCTGCGGGGACTCCGCGAACGCCGCCGGGTCCGCGCCGACCGCGACGAGGTGCAGGGCCAGGTCGCCGACCACCTTCGAGGACGGCGTGACCTTGACGAGGCGGCCCAGGATCCGGTCGGCGGCGGCGTACATCGCCTCGACCTGCTCGAACTTCTCCCCCAGGCCCAGCGCGATCGCCTGCTGGCGCAGGTTCGACAGCTGCCCGCCCGGGATCTCGTGGTCGTAGACCCGCCCGGTCGGCGCGGGGATCCCGGACTCGAACGGGGCGTACAGGCGGCGCACCGCCTCCCAGTACGGCTCGAGGTCCATCACCGCGCGCAGGTCCAGCCCGGTCTCGCGCTCGGTGTGCATCGTCGCGGCCACCAGGGCCGAGGCCGGCGGCTGGCTGGTCGTGCCGGCCATCGCGGCGCTGGCCACGTCCACGGCGTCCACCCCGGCGCGCACCGCGGCCAGCAGCGTCGCGAGCTGCCCGCCGGCCGTGTCGTGGGTGTGCAGGTGCACGGGCTGGTCGAACCGCTCGCGCAGGGCCGTGACGAGGCGCTCGGCCGCCGGCGGGCGCAGCAGCCCGGCCATGTCCTTGATCGCGATGACGTGCGCGCCGGCGTCGACGATCCTCTCGGCCAGGCCCAGGTAGTAGTCCAGCGTGTACAGCCGCTCCCCCGGGTCGGACAGGTCGCCGGTGTAGCACAGCGCCACCTCCGCGACCGCGGTGCCGGTCTCGCGCACCGCCTCGACCGCCGGGCGCATCTGCTCGACGTCGTTGAGCGCGTCGAAGATCCGGAACACGTCGACGCCGGTCGCGGTCGCCTCGGCGACGAACGCGCTGGTCACCTGCGTGGGGTAGGGCGTGTAGCCGACCGTGTTGCGCCCGCGCAGGAGCATCTGCAGCGCGATGTTCGGCATCGCCTCGCGCAGCGCCGCGAGGCGCTCCCACGGGTCCTCGCCGAGGAAGCGCAGCGCGACGTCGTAGGTCGCCCCGCCCCAGCACTCCACGCTGAGCAGCTGCGGGGTCAGCCGCGCCACGTGCGGGGCGACCGCCGTGAGGTCGCGGGTGCGCACCCGGGTGGCCAGCAGCGACTGGTGGGCGTCGCGGAAGGTCGTGTCGGTGACCGCGAGGCGGGTCTGCTCGCGCAGCGCCCGGGCCCACGCCTGCGGCCCCGCGGCCAGCAGCGCCTGCCGCGAGCCGGCCGGGGCCGGGGCGTCGAGGTCGACCGCGGGCAGCTTCGCCGACGGCGCCAGCGCCGTGGGGGCGCTGCCGTGCGGGCGGTTGACGGTGACGTCGGCGAGGTAGGTGAGCAGCTTCGTGCCGCGGTCGGCGGAGCCCCGGGCGGTGAGCAGCTGCGGGCGCTCGGCGATGAAGGAGGTCGCGACGTCGCCGGAGACGAACGCGTCGTCCTCGAGCACCGCCT
Source organism: Quadrisphaera sp. DVD1 (assembly GCF_058932755.1). Classification (NCBI taxonomy): domain Bacteria; kingdom Bacillati; phylum Actinomycetota; class Actinomycetes; order Kineosporiales; family Kineosporiaceae; genus Quadrisphaera; species Quadrisphaera sp. DVD1. Next base: position 5,684 of record NZ_JBZYWI010000098.1, on the reverse strand, counting down.
GCAGGAACGGGATGTTCGTGCTCACCCCGCGGATGCGGAACTCCGCCAGCGCGCGCCGGGCCCGGCGCACCGCCGTGGGGAAGTCGCGCCCGCGGCAGGTGAGCTTGACGAGCATCGAGTCGAAGTGGGCGCTGATCTCCGCCCCGGTGTCGGCCGTGCCGCCGTCGAGGCGGACGCCGGCCCCGCCGGCCGAGCGGTAGGCGGTGATCCGGCCGGTGTCGGGGCGGAAGCCGTTGGCCGGGTCCTCGGTGGTGATCCGGCACTGCAGCGCGGCGCCGTTGACCCGGATGACGTCCTGGCTCAGGCCCAGGTCGGCCAGGGCCTCCCCCGCCGCGATCCGCATCTGCGCCTGGACGAGGTCGACGTCGGTGACCTCCTCGGTCACCGTGTGCTCGACCTGGATGCGCGGGTTCATCTCGATGAACACGTGCTGCCCGGCCCGCTCGCCCTGCGTCTCGACGAGGAACTCCACCGTGCCGGCGTTGACGTAGCCGATCGCCCGGGCGAACCTCACCGCGTCCGCGCACAGCGCCGCCCGCAGGTCCGGGTCGAGGTTGGGCGCCGGGGCGATCTCGATGACCTTCTGGTGGCGGCGCTGGAGGGAGCAGTCGCGCTCGTAGAGGTGCACCGTCTCGCCGGTGGCGTCGGCGAGCACCTGGACCTCGATGTGGCGCGGGCGCAGCACGGCCTGCTCGAGGAAGACCGTGGGGTCGCCGAAGGCGCCCTCGGCCTCGCGCATGGCGGTCGCGAGCGCCTCGGGCAGGGCGGCGGGCTCGTCGACGCGGCGCATGCCGCGCCCGCCGCCGCCGGCGACGGCCTTGACGAAGATCGGGAAGCCGATGGCGCCGGCGGCCGCGACGAGCTCGTCGACGTCGGAGGACGGCGCGGAGGAGGCGAGCACCGGCAGGCCGGCCTCGCGGGCGCCCGCGAGCGCCCGCACCTTGTTGCCGGCGAGCTCGAGCACGTCGGCGGGCGGGCCGATGAAGGTGATCCCGGCGGCGGCGCAGGCCTCGGCCAGGCGGGGGTTCTCGGACAGGAAGCCGTACCCGGGGTAGACGGCGTCGGCGCCGGACTCGCGGGCGACGCGGATGATCTCGTCGACGTCGAGGTAGGCGCGCACGGGGTGGCCGACCTCGCCGATCCGGTAGGCCTCGTCGGCCTTGATCCGGTGGACGGCGTTGCGGTCCTCGTGGGGGAAGACCGCCACGGTGCGGGCGCCGAGCTCGAACGCCGCCCGGAAGGCGCGGACGGCGATCTCGCCGCGGTTGGCGACGAGGACCTTGCGGAACACGGGGCCTCCTGGGGCGTCCGGGATGATCTGGACGGAACCTACCGTCCGCGGCGGGCCCCGGGCGCGCCCCTACCCTGAGCCGCATGGCCCGCACGATCGCGACCTCGACCGCCGTCGACCCCGAGGGCCTGCTGGCCTTCGTCCGTCCCCGCCACAGGATGCTGCTGGTCACCCGGCGGGCCGACGGCGGCGTGCAGGCCTCACCGGTGACCGGCGGGGTGGACGAGGCGGGCCGCATCGTCATCTCCACCTACCCCGAGCGGGCCAAGACGAGCAACCTGCGCCGCGACCCGGCGGCGAGCGTGGTGGTGCTCTCCGACGAGTGGGACGGGGCGTGGGTGCAGGTGGACGGCACCGCGGAGGTGCTCGACCTGCCCGAGGCGCTGGAGCCGCTGGTGGACTACTACCGCTCCATCTCCGGGGAGCACCCGGACTGGGACGAGTACCGCGCGGCGATGACCGCGCAGGGCAAGTCGCTGCTGCGGGTCACCCCGCTGCGCTGGGGCCCGGTCGCCACCGGCGGCTTCCCCGCGCGCCTGGGCTGAGCCCCGGTCTTCGGGGCTGAGCCCCGGTCGGGCCGGTCAGGGCAGCGCCCACGTGTGCACCGGGGTGTTGGACGCCATCCCCTCGGCGTAGCGCTCGAGCATCGCGCGCAGGGCCGTCCAGCGGTCGGCGCCGCGCTCCTCCAGCGCCGCGACGGCGTCCACCTGCCAGCGAGCGCCGGTGCGGCCGGACGCCGCCCGGGCCTGGGCGACGCCGAGGTAGCGGTCCACCGACTCCCCCGGCACGCCCCAGCGGGACAGCCCCTCGGCGGCCATCGGCAGCAGGTGGTCCAGGAGGAGGCGCTGGACGCCGACGCGGCCCAGCCCGGGCCAGTGCACCTCCCCGGCCATCCCCCGGCGGGCGCAGTCGGTGAAGGCCGCGGGCACCACCGCGGGGTCGAGGAGGGCGGCGGGGTCGGGCCCGTCCTCCACGAGCACCCGCAGCGCGCCGTAGTAGAGGGCGGCGTTGGCCATCGCGTCGACCACGGTGGGTCCGGCGGGCAGCACCCGGTTCTCCACCCGCAGGTGGGCGCGGCCGTCGACGACGTCGTAGACGGGGCGGTTCCAGCGCCACACCGTGCCCGAGTGCAGCGCCAGCTCGGCCAGGTGCGGGGCGCGGCCGGCCTCGAGCTCGGCGACCGGGTCCTCGGCGCTGACCTGCGGCAGCAGCGGGGGGAACCAGCCGACGTCCTGCGCGAAGAGGTCCAGGGCGCCGCGCACCCCGCGCGCGGCCCACCCCTCCCCGACGAAGGTGCGCGGGCGCACCCCCTGGGCGACGAGCTCGGGGGTGCGGGTGTCCACCGACTGCGCGAACAGCTCCACCCGGGTCTCGGCCCACAGGCGCCGGCCGAGGGCGAACGGGGAGTTGGCCCCCAGGGCCAGCTGGGGGCCCATGAGCAGCTGGGCGGCGTTCCAGGTGGGCCCGAACTCCTCCGGGGCCACCTTGAGGTGGAGCTGGATGCTCGTGCAGGCCGACTCCGCCGCGATCGACTCGGTGAGCAGCGAGAGGCGCTCGGGCGGCTCGCCGCTGCCGCGCACCCGCGCGCCGAGCCCGTCGGCCGGCTCGCGCAGGTCGATCTCCACCTGCTCCCCGCGAGCGCCGAGCACCGCCTCCTGCAGCGCCCGGTAGCGCACCGAGGAGGTCATCCAGTCCCCGGTGAGGTGCTCGGGGGCGAGGGTGGGCAGGACGCCGAGCATGAGGATCCGGGCGCCGGCGGTGCGGGCGCGGGCGTCGGCGCCGTTGAGGCTGGCGCGCAGCCGCTCCTCCAGGTCGGCCAGCCCGGTGCCGGTCACCGTCCCCGGCGGCACGTTGAGCTCGAGGGTGTGGGCGCCGATCTCGGGCTGGAAGTCGGGGCCGAGGTCGGTGCCGGCGAGCGCGGAGAGGACCTCGGCGTTGCCGCGGTGGGGGGCCAGGGCGTCGTCGACGAGGACGAGCTCGACCTCCATCCCGGTCAGCGGCGGCGCGGACTCGAACAGCGAGCGCGCCCCGGCGCCGGTGCCACCGGCCGCGGCGTGGTCGGCGAGCATCGAGCCCAGCACCTCCAGGCACTGGTGGAGCTTCTCCCGGTAGGCGCGGCGCTGCTCGCGCCCGAGCTGCTCGGCGGAGACCTCCTGGCCCACGGCGTCCTCCCCTGGGGTCCGGGTGCCCTCCGGGCTGTCCGAGGGGTCGCCTAGCGTCGCAGGGGTGCGCATCCTCCACACCTCCGACTGGCACCTGGGCCGCTCCTTCCACCGGGTGGGCCTGCTCGAGCACCAGGCGCGGGTGCTCGACGACCTGGTGGCCGTGGTGCGCGCGGAGTCCGTCGACGCCGTGGTCGTCGCCGGCGACGTCTACGACCGGGCGCTGCCGGCGGTGGACGCGGTGCAGGTCCTCGACGACGCCCTGGCCCGCCTCCTCGACGCCGGTGCCCAGGTGCTGGTCACCAGCGGCAACCACGACTCCGCGCACCGGCTCGGGTTCGGGGCGCGGGCCACCGCCCGCGCGGGCCTGCACCTGCGCACCCGGGTGGGCGACCTGGCCGACCCGGTGGTCCTGGCCGACGCCTGGGGGGACGTCGCCCTCTACGGGCTGCCCTACCTCGAGCCGGCGCTGGCCGCGGAGCCGCTGGGCTCCGCCCGCTCCCACGCCGGGGTGCTCGGGGCGGCGATGGGCCGGGTGCGCGCGGACCTGGCCACCCGCGCGCCGGGCACCCGGTCGGTGGTGGCCGCCCACGCCTTCGTCACCGGCGCGGAGGCGAGCGACTCCGAGCGCGACATCTCCGTCGGCGGGGTCGAGGCGGTGCCGGCGTCGACCTTCGACGGGGCCCACTACGTCGCGCTGGGCCACCTTCACGGCCGCCAGCGCCTGGCCGAGCACGTGCGCTACTCCGGCTCCCCGCTGGCGTACTCCTTCTCCGAGGCCGGGCACGTCAAGGGGCACTGGCTCGTCGAGCTGGGCGCGGGCGGGGTGGAGCGGGTCGACGCCGTCCCGGCCCCGGTGCCGCGGGCGCTGGCCCGCCTGCGCGGCACCCTCGAGCACCTGCTCGCCGACCCGGGGCTGGCGGGCGCCGAGCAGGCGTGGTGCCAGGTGGTGCTCACCGACGCGGTGCGCCCGCGCGAGCCGATGGAGGCCCTGCGCCGCCGCTTCCCCCACGTGCTCTCCCTCGGCTTCGAGCCCGAGGGCGCCGACGGGCGGGTGGCGCAGGGCTACGCCGAGCGCGTGCGCGGCCTCGACGACCTGGAGCTGTGCTGCTCCTTCGTCGACCACGTGCGCGGCGCCCCTCCCGGCGAGGCCGAGCGCGAGCTGCTGCGGGCCGCGCTGGAGGCCGAGCGCACCGGCGAGGCGCTGCGCGAGGGGCTGGCCCGGTGAGGCTGCACCACCTGCGCGTGCAGGCCTTCGGCCCCTTCGCCGGCGCGGAGGAGGTGGACCTCGACGCGCTCTCCGGTGACGGCCTGTTCCTCCTGCACGGCCAGACCGGGGCGGGCAAGACCAGCGTCCTGGACGCCGTCTGCTTCGCCCTCTACGGGCGGGTGCCCGGCGCCCGGGCGGCCGGGCTGGGCGACCTTCGCTCCCACCACGCCGCCCCCGACCTCCCGCCGGAGGTGGTGTGCGTGCTCTCCGTGGGCGGGCGCCGCTTCGAGGTCACCCGCTCCCCGGCGTGGGAGCGGCCCAAGAAGCGCGGCGCGGGAACGACCAGCGAGCAGGCGCGCACGCTGCTGCGGGAGTGGGACGGCGACCAGTGGCAGCCGCTGTCCAGCCGCAACGACGAGGCCAGCCAGCTCCTCACCGACGTCCTCGGCATGGGCCTGGAGCAGTTCACCAAGGTCGTCCTGCTGCCCCAGGGCGAGTTCGCGGCCTTCCTGCGCTCCGGGGAGAAGGAGCGCCGGCCCCTGCTGCAGCGCCTGTTCGCCACCGACCGCTTCGCCGCCGTGGAGTCCTGGCTGGGCGAGCAGCGCACCGCCCTGGCCCGCGAGCTCGGCGCCCACGAGGTGCGCCTGGGCCAGCTCGTCGCCGGAGCCGAGCGCCTGGCCGCCGACTGGCCCGACGGCCCCGACGACTACACCGCCGAGCAGGCCGCCCTGGACGCCTCGCTCGACGCGGGCACCTCGCCCGCGGAGCGCGTCGGGCAGCTGCTGGAGCGGGTGCGCGCCGCCGCCGTCGTGGCCGAGGCCACCCACGAGGCCGCGCGCGCCGGGGTCGCCAGCACCCGCACCGCCCTGGAGGACGCCCGCGCCCGGGCTGAGCGCGCCGCCCAGCTGGACCGGCTGCTCGCCGAGTCCGCCGCGCTGGACGCCGCCGGCGCGCAGGTCGAGGCCCAGCGCGCCCGCAGCGGCGCCGCGCACCGGGCCGCCGTCGTCGCCGGCCACCTCGA
>NZ_JBZYWI010000097.1:0-11695 GCF_058932755.1 Quadrisphaera sp. DVD1 | reverse complement strand
ACCGCGGTGAGCAGCGCGGCGCGGGTGATCCGGGTGCGCCGACGCTCCGCGCCGTCGCGCACGGGGGAGGGGTGGTGGTGGATGACGAGCTCGTCGGCGTAGGCCACGCCCCAGCCGTCGGTGACGAGGTCGAGGGCGACCCGCTCCTCCTCGCCGGGGAAGACCACGACGTCGTCGAAGCCGCCGACGGAGAGGAAGGCGTCGCGGCGCACCACGGCCGCGCAGGCGATGAAGCCCAGCAGGCTCGGGCCCGGCAGGTCCGGCGCGGTCCCCAGCGGCGAGGTGGCGAGCAGGTCGCACACCGGGTCGAGCCGCTCGGAGGGCCCGAGGAGGATCCGCGCGTTGAGCAGCGCCGCCCGCGGGGCGGCGTCCAGCAGCTCAGCGGCGCGCGCCAGCGAGCCCGGCGCCCACCACGAGTCGTCGTCGGCGAAGGCGACGTAGGGGGTGCGGGCGCGGGCCGCGCCGAGCGTGCGGGCGGCGGCGCCGCGGTTGGCGGGCAGCGGCACGACCTCGACGTGGGGCAGCCTCTCGCGCACCGCCTCCACCGTGCCGTCGGTGGAGCCGTTGTCGACGAGGACGACCGGCCCCTCGTGGCGCGGCAGCGAGGCGAGCAGCTCCTCGCGCCGGTTCATGCTCGCGACGACGACGGTGACCTTGGCGGAGTCCTGCGCGGAGTCCTGTGCGGAGTCCTGCTGGGCGGCGCCCATCAGGCGTAGCTCCGGGCCGTCGAGGTGGCCTGCGCGTGCTCGAGCGCGAGGAAGCGGGCCTCCACGCGCGGGGGCAGTGGACGCCGCTCGCGCAGCACCCACGGCAGGCCGCGGACGGCGTCGACCACGCCCAGCGCGGTCGTGCGGTCCCACGGCACGGTGCGCGCCAGCACGCGGATCCGCCGCAGCGCGGAGGGCCAGGGCCGGCGCAGCAGCGTGAACCAGAGGGTGTTGCGGACGCCGTGCCGGCGCCGCAGCGCCTTCTCCCGCAGCGGGGAGGCCTGGTGGTGCACCGTGAGGTCGGGCAGGTAGCACAGCTCCCAGCCGGCGGTCGCGAGGTCGGCGGCCAGCAGCTCCTCCTCGCCGCCGAGCCACAGGCGGGCCGAGAACCCGCCGACCGCGGTGAAGGCGTCGCGGCGCACGACCGAGGCGCCGGCCAGGAAGCTGCCGAGCGCCGGGCCGGGCAGCCCCGGGCGGCCGCGCACGGGGGAGTCGCGCAGCTCCGCGACGATCGGGTCGTCGGTGCCCGCCGGCTCCACGACGATCCGCGCGGTGAGGACCGCGACGTCGGGGTGGGCGTCGAGCACGTCGGCGGCGCGGGTCAGGCAGCCGGCGTCCCACCAGGTGTCGTCGTCGCAGAACGCCACGTACGGGGTGTCCAGCCGCGCGACGCCGACGTTGCGCCCCAGTGCTCCGGCGTTGGTGGGCAGGGCCACGAGGTCCACCTGCCCGCCGGGCGCGCACGCGTCGGGGAAGCAGCGGCGCAGCGCGCCCGCCGTGCCGTCGGTGGAGCCGTTGTCGACGACCACCACCCGGGGCCGCTCGGGCAGCGCCAGTAGGCGCTCGAGCGCGCGCAGCGCCTCCTCCCGGCGGTTCCAGGTGATCACGACGACGCCGGTCCGGGAGTCGAGACCGGCGGCGGCCGCCGGCGCCGAGGGCGCGGGCGGCGGGGAGGGGCGCGGGGTGGTGGTGGTCATCGCGGCTGATCGTGCACGACGGCCGGGAGCGGCGCCCGCCGGGAGCCTCGTCCGGGCCCCCGCCGGTCGCGCCGGTGCGCGCGGTCGTGGATCATCCAGGTGTGAGGACTGCAGAGGCGGCGACGCAGCCGCGACGGGCCGTGGTGACCGGCGGTGCCGGCTTCTTGGGGAGCCACCTGTGCGAGGAGCTGCTCGCGCGCGGCACCGAGGTGGTGTGCCTGGACAACTTCCTCACCGGGTCCCCGGCGAACGTGGCCCACCTGCTCGAGCACCCCGGCTTCCGGCTGGTGCGCTGCGACATCACCGACTTCGTGCACGTGCCCGGCGACGTCGACCTCGTGCTCCACTTCGCCTCCCCGGCCTCGCCGATCGACTACCTGCAGATGCCGATCGAGACCCTCAAGGTCGGCAGCATCGGCACCCTGCACGCCCTCGGCCTCGCCAAGGAGAAGGGCGCCCGGTTCCTGCTCGCCTCGACGTCGGAGGTCTACGGCGACCCGCAGGTGCACCCGCAGCCGGAGGGCTACTGGGGGCACGTCAACCCGGTCGGCCCGCGCGGGGTCTACGACGAGGCGAAGCGCTACGGCGAGGCGCTGACCACGGCCTACCGCACCCACCACGGCGTCGACACCGCGATCGTGCGCATCTTCAACACCTTCGGCCCGCGCATGCGCCCCTTCGACGGCCGCGCGATCCCGACCTTCATCCGCCAGGCGCTCGCCGGCGAGCCGATCACCGTCGCCGGCGACGGGCTCCAGACCCGCTCGGTCTGCTACGTCGACGACCTGGTCACGGGCATCCTGGCCCTGGCCGCCAGCGGCCACCCCGGCCCGGTCAACATCGGCAACCCGACCGAGCTGACGGTGCGCCGGATCGCCGAGGACGTCGTCGCGGCCTGCGGGTCGTCGTCGGAGATCCAGCTCGTCGAGCGCCCGGTCGACGACCCCCAGGTGCGCCGGCCCGACACGGCGCTGGCCGAGGAGCTGCTCGGCTGGTCCCCGCAGGTGCCGTGGGAGGAGGGCCTGGCCCGCACGGTGGAGTGGTTCGCCGGCGCCCTGGTCCCCTCCGCCGCCCTCGCCGGCTCCGACGCCCGGACGGCGTGAGGGGCGCCACCGTGAGCGACCAGCCGCTCGTCCTGACCCTGGCCCTGGCCCAGGAGGACGCCGAGCGCCTGGACCGGGTGCGCCGCGAGCACTTCCCCGCCGAGCGCAACCACCTGCGCGCCCACGTCACGCTCTTCCACGCCCTGCCCGGGGCGCGGCACGACGAGGTGCTGGCCGAGGTCGTCGAGGCGGCGCGGCGCCCGCCGTTCGAGGTGCGGGTCGCCGGGATCCGGCTGCTGGGGCGCGGGGTCGCGTACGGCCTCGAGTCGCCCGACCTGGCGGCGGTGCACCGCCAGCTGCTGACCGCCTTCAGCGGGCTGCTCGGCGACGAGCTGACCGCGCAGGACCGCCAGCGGCTGTCCCCCCACGTGACGGTGCAGAACAAGGTGGCCCCCGACCGCGCCCGCGAGCTCTACGAGCAGCTCGCCGAGACGTTCAGCCCGTGGTCGGTGCGCGCCGAGGGGCTGGCGCTGTGGCGCTACCTCGGCGGCCCGTGGGAGCACCTCGAGACGGTGCCGTTCAGCGGCTGAGGGGCAGGGCGAGCGGCAGGGCGAGCGGCGCGGCCGTGCCGGCGTGCTCGGCCTCGAGCGCGAGGAGGAACCGCTTGCGCTCGACCCCGCCGGCGTAGCCGGTGATCGCCCCGGCGGAGCCCACGACGCGGTGGCAGGGCACGACGACGCTCAGCGGGTTGCGCCCGTTCGCCGCCCCCACCGCCCGGCTGGCGCCCGGGGCGCCGAGCTCGGCGGCGAGCTGCCCGTAGGACGCCGTGGTGCCGTACGGGATCTCGCGCAGCGCCGCCCACACCCGCTGCTGGAAGGGCGTGCCCCGGGCCGCGAGCGGGAGGTCGAAGGCGGTGAGCGCTCCGGCGAAGTAGGCGTCCAGCGCCTCGGCCGCGGCCTCGAAACCGCTCGCGACGGCCAGCCCGTGGGTCGCGGGGGCTGGGGCGTGGCGGTGCTCGGCCGTGTAGACCGCGGCGAGGACGCCGTCCTCGGCGACCAGCGTCAGCGGGCCGATCGGGCTCGGGTGGGTGGTGTGGGTGCGCACGGGGCTCTCCTCCGGTGGTGCGGGACGGCGGGGCGGGGCGGTCAGCGGGGCAGTGCGTTGACCGGGTGGTCCAGGACCGCCCACAGGTGCTGGGTGGCGTAGGCGCGCCAGGGGCTCCAGGCGCGGCTGCGGGAGCGCAGGGCGCCCGGAGTGGCGGGCAGGCCCAGGCGCGCCGCGGCGGCGGCGACGCCGAGGTCGGTCGGCAGGAACGCGTCGGGGTCGCCGAGGCCCCGCATCGCCACCGTCTCGGCCGTCCACGGGCCGATGCCGGGCAGGGCGAGCAGCTGCGCGCGGGCGCGCTCGCGGTCGGCGCCGGCGTCGAGGACGAGGTCGCCCGCCGCGAGCGCCCGCACGAGCGCGAGCAGCGCCCTGCGCCGGGCCGCCGGCAGCGCCAGCGCCTCCGGGTCCAGATCGGCCAGCGCGGACGCCGTGGGGAACAGGTGCGTGAGGCCGCCCTCGGGGTCCGCGACGGCCTCCCCGTGCGCGAGCACGAGCCGGGCGGCGTGGGTGCGCGCGGCCGCGGTGCTGACCTGCTGGCCGAGCACCGCCCGCACGGCGAGCTCCTCGGCGTCCACGGTCCGCGGCACCCGGCGGCCGGGCACCGCCCGCACGAGCGGCGCGAGCACCGGGTCCTCGGCGAGGGCGTCGTCGACGGCGACCGGGTCGGCGTCCAGGTCGAGCAGCCGCCGGCAGCGCGCGACGGCCGCGGGCAGGTCGCGCAGGTCGCTCAGGCGCACCCGCGCGGCGACGTGGTCGCCGGCCGGGCGCAGGGCCACCACGCCGTGCCCGTGCGGCAGGCGCAGCGTGCGGCGGTAGGCGCCGTCGCGCCACTCCTCCACGCCGGGCACCGCGGTGGCGGCCAGGTGGCCGAAGAGGTTCCCGGGCTCCAGCGGGGCGCGGAAGGGCAGGCGCAGGTCCAGCGGGCCGTCGGTGGGCTCGGAGGGAGGTGCGGGGGAGCGCGAGGGGGAGGGCGAGGGGGAGGGCGCCCGCGCGCCCGCGCGGCGCCGCAGCTCGCCCGGGGTCGCGGCGTAGACCTCCTGGACGGTGGCGTTGAACTGCCGGACGCTCGCGAAGCCCGCGGCGTGCGCGACGTCGGACAGCGGCAGGTCCGTGGACTCCACGAGCACCCGGGCGGTGCGCGCGCGCTGGGCCCGGGCCAGCGCCAGCGGGCCGGCGCCCAGCTCGGCGGTGACGAGGCGGCCCAGCTGCCGCGCGCCGTAGCCCAGCCGGGCGGCGAGGCCCTCGACGCCCTCGCGGTCCACGACGCCGTCGGCCACGAGCCGCACGGCCCGGGCGACGACGTCGGCGCGCGGGTCCCAGGCGGGCGAGCCCGGGGCGGCGTCCGGGCGGCAGCGCTTGCAGGCGCGGAAGCCCGAGCGCTGCGCCGCGGCCGCGCTCGGGTAGAAGCGCACGTTCTCCGCCCGCGGGGTCACCGCCGGGCAGCTGGGGCGGCAGTAGATGCCGGTGCTCGTGACGGCGGTGACGAACCAGCCGTCGAAGCGGGCGTCGCGCCCCCTCACGGCCCTCAGGCAGGCCTCGGCGTCCTCGTGCACGTCTCCAGCATGGCCGGACGGCGACCCGGGCGCTGGCGGGTATCGGACACGGACGTGGGGCCGACGGGCCCGCGACGACGCCCGTGCGGCGGGGACTGTTGCCAGCAGGCCCTCTTGTGTAGAGTGGATCTCGGTTGCTGTTGCATCTCTTCGTTCTCGGGGTTGCGGCCGCTGGTACATGCATGACGCTGCGGCAGCCCGAGGTCCCGCACTGGGATCTCGAACAACGTGAAGGGAAAAGCACCATGGCTCAGGGCACTGTGAAGTGGTTCAACGCGGAGAAGGGCTTCGGCTTCATCACCCAGGAGGGTGGCGGTCCGGACGTCTTCTGCCACTTCAGCGCCATCGTCGGCGACGGCTACAAGTCCCTCGACGAGGGCCAGCGCGTCGAGTTCGACGTCACGCAGGGCCAGAAGGGCCCGCAGGCGGAGAACGTCCGCGCCGTCTGATCTGATCAGCGCTTCGAAGGGGAGTCCGGCTTCGGCCGGGCTCCCCTTCGTGCTGCCCGGGGTCGGCTCGGGTCGGCCGCCGGCGGTCAGGCCTCGTCGGGCAGCTGCCGGACGACCTCGTCGAGGTAGCGCAGGTGCACCTCGGCGTTCCGCTGGCCGCCCTCGGGCGCGGTGAGCAGGGGACCGTCGCGGTAGAGGTCCTCGGCGGCGGCGACCGCGTCCCGGTAGCGCTCCGCGGCCGACCGCGCCGAGGCCGGCAGCCTCAGGTGCAGGGTCATCGCCTCCTCGCCGCGGGCGGCGGCCGAGGTCACCTGCTCGCGGACCTGGCGACGGCCCCGCTCGAAGTCGTGCGCCGCGCGGTCCAGGCGCGCCGCCGCCGCGTCGTCGACGTCCGCGTCGGCTCCGCTGCCCGAGGGGGCGAGCAGCAGCAGCTGCAGCTCGCGCAGCAGGTCCTCGACGGCCTCCTCGGCCGCGAGCAGCTCGGCCACCGGCAGGTCGGGCACGAGGACGTCGAACTCGGGCTCCTGGGCCGGCAGCGGGCCGGTGATGATGCCCTCGCGGGGAGAAGGACCGCCGGGGGCCGACGCGAAGGCCTCCTCGCCGTCGGTCCACAGGGCCAGCAGCTCCTGCGTGTCGGTGTCGACGACCGGGGCCGCGCTCGTGGCCTCGACCTCGAACCACACGCTCTTGCCGACCCACTGGCGGCCGTCCTCGCCACCGCGGTCGTCGTGGTGCTCGCCGTCCGCGCCGTCGAGGTCGGCGACCGGGTGGCTGCCCCACCGGGTGGCCATGGTCGCCACGAGGTCGAGCCCGCGCCCGCTCGTGGCGCTCGCGCTGTGCGCGGTGTGCACCGGCGGCAGGGGGGAGCGGTCGTGGACCTCCACGCGCACCCCGCCCTCCAGGGTCGGCCGCAGGTGCACCGCGAAGGGCGTGCGGGCGTGCAGCACGGCGTTGGCGGCCAGCTCCGAGACGAGGAGGCCGGCGTCGTCCGCGCAGCCGTCCAGCCCGACCGCCTCGAGGGAGGTCCGCACGAAGCTGCGGGCCCGGCGGACGGCCTCCAGCTCCGGCTCGTAGGCCGGCGAGGCGAGGTGCCCGGTACTGGCCCAGCCGTCGGCCGGACCGTCGGCCGGACCGTCGCCCGCGTCGCCCACGTCGTCGCCCACGTCGTCGCCCACGTCGTCGCCCACGTCGGTGGAGCGCGGAACGAGCACCAGCCACCCCCGGGAGATCACGCTTGGTCACTGCATCATCACATGCGCCCCAGCGGCGCACCAGCACCGCCGTCCGGACCTGGACGGGTGAGGACGGGGGCGAAAGGCTACAGACCGCCGGACCCAGCGCCGATGCGGACGTCGTGGCGAGCGGAGGACCCCTGGTGGCAGGTTCGGACACCATCGAGCGCGTGCTCAGCGAGCACGCGCTCCGCAGCGTCTTCCAGCCCATCGTGGACCTGGACAGCGGAGCCGTGGTCGCCTACGAGGCGCTCGTGCGCGGCCCGGCCGGCCCGCTGGAGGGCCCCGACGCCCTCTTCGCCGCCGCCCGCGCCGGGGGGCTGCTCGCCGAGCTGGACGCCGCGTGCCGGCTCTCGGCCTTCCGCGCCGCTGCCGAGCACCGCATCTTCGACCCCGTCGCCCTCTTCGTGAACGTCGAGCCGGAGGTGCTCGACGCCGCGCCGCTGGACGACCTCGTCGCGGTGATGGCGCAGGCCGCCGGCTCGCTCCGCATCGTCCTGGAGATCACCGAGCGGTCCATCGCCGCCCGCCCGGCGCACCTGCTGCGCACCGTCGAGCGCGTGCGCTCGCTCGGCTGGGGGATCGCGCTGGACGACGTGGGCGCCGACAGCGCCTCGCTGGCCTTCATGCCCCTCCTGCGCCCCGACGTGGTCAAGCTCGACCTGCGGCTGGTCCAGGAGCGCCCCGGCCCCGCCATCGCCGAGATCATGAACGCGGTCAACGCCTACGCCGAGCGCAGCGGAGCGCTGGTGCTCGCCGAGGGCATCGAGGACGAGCGGCACCTGCTCACCGCCCAGGCGCTGGGCGCCCGGCTGGGGCAGGGCTGGCTGTTCGGGCGGCCCACCGCCGCACCGACGCCCGTCGCGCCGACCGCGCCGATGCCCCTGCTCGACCCGGCCGCACACGTGGCCGCCGCCGACCGCTCCCCGTTCTCCTGCCTGCCGCCCGGGACGCCGCTGCGCCGCTCGGCCAAGCGCCTGCTCATCGAGCTGAGCAAGCAGCTCGAGCGCGAGGCGATGCGGATCGGCGAGACCTGCGTGGTCGCCGCCACCTTCCAGGAGGCGCGCCACTTCACCCCGGCCACCACGGCGCGCTACCGCGACCTGGCCGACCGCGTCGGCTTCGTCGCCGCGATCGGGGAGGGCCTGTCGCCGACCCCGGTGGCGGGCGTGCGCGGCGCCGACCTCGGCTCCGGCGACCCCGTGCGGGGGGAGTGGGACGTCGCCGTGATCGGCCCTCACTTCGCCGCGGCGCTGCTGGCCCGCGACCTCGGCGAGCACGGCCCGGACCTGCAGCGCACCTTCGAGTTCGCCCTGACCTACGACCGCGAGGTCGTCGCCGCCGCGGCGCGCTCGCTGCTGGCCCGGGTGGCGCCGCGCGTCGGCAGCCCCGCCGAGCACACCGCGCTGGCCGCCGTCGTGCCCGCGCCCCGCGCCTCCGCCGCGCTCGCGGCGTCCCTGCCCGGCGTCGTGTCCGGGGCGGTGCAGGTCGGTGGCCTGGCCGGGGAGACGCTCCAGCGGGCCCTGGCGGCCTCGACCAGCGGCATCACGATCAGCGACATGACGCGCCCGGACCAGCCGCTGGTCTACGTCAACCGCGCCTTCGAGGTCCTCTCCGGCCTGCCCGCGGAGGACGTGCTCGGCCGCAACTGCCGGTTCCTCCAGGGCCCCGACTCCGACCCCGCCACGGTCGCCCGCATCCGGGCGGCCGTCGCGGCGGGCGAGGAGAGCACCGAGACCCTGCTCAACGTCCGCGGCCCCGAGCGCACGCCCTGGTGGAACGACCTGCACCTGGCCCCGGTGCGCGACGAGGCGGGCCGGGTGGTGCAGTACATCGGCGTCCAGACCGACGTCACGGCCACGGTCGAGGCCGAGCGGGCCCTGCGCGAGGAGCGCGACCGGGCGCACCACTACCTCTCCCGCCTGGAGGAGCTGGCGTCCACCGACCCGCTCACCGGCCTGCTCAACCGCCGCAGCCTCGAGGAGCGGCTCGAGGTGGCGCTGTGGGAGGCGCGGGCGCGCGGGGAGTCGGTGGCGCTGCTCTTCTGCGACCTCGACGGCTTCAAGCCGGTCAACGACTCGTGGGGCCACGCCGCCGGCGACGAGCTGCTGCGCACCGTGGCCCGCCGACTGCGCGGCCAGCTGCGCCGCGCAGACCTCATCGCGCGTCCCGGCGGAGACGAGTTCATCGTCGTCCTCACCGGCCTGGACGCCGCCTCGGCCCACGAGCACGCCGCCGCCGTGGCGACGACGATGGCCGACGCCGTCTCCGCGCCGGTGCTCGTCGGCGGCGTGCGGGTCTCGGTGGGCGTCAGCATCGGCATCAGCGCCAGCCCAGCCGACGGCGACGACTTCAGCAGCCTCTTCCACGCCGCCGACCTGCGGATGTACGCCCGCAAGCGCGCCGCCGCCGGCGCCCACGACCGGGCGCGCTAGGCGGCGGGCAGCCCGCGCTCCAGCTGGCGGGCGACCGCCCCGAGGACGTCCTCGACGGTGGTGGCCGCCAGCACCGGGTCGACCGCCTCGGCGTGCGGGTCGCCGGCGTGGTGGCCCGACGGCGCCGGCCACAGGACCGCGTGCCGGTCGGCGTCCAGGGCCGGGCCCCAGCGGTCCGGCGGCGTCGGCCCGAAGAGCAGCACCGACGGCGTCCGGGTCGCCGTGGCCAGGTGCGCCACGCCGGTGTCCCCGCACACGAGCAGGGCGGCGGTGGCGACGAGGTCCGTGAGGTCGGGCAGGGTCAGCGCCCCCGCGAGGTCGCGCGCGCCGTCGACCGCCACCGCGGCGCACAGCGCGCGCTCGTCCGGTCCTCCGGTCACCGCCACGTCCCGGCCCCGGGCCCGCAGCGCGGCGACGACCTGCGCCCAGCGCTCGGTCGGCCAGCGCCGGCTGCCCGAGGCGGCGCCGGGGTGCACGACGACCGTCCCGGTCCGCTCGAGCTCGTCGCGCAGCACGAGGTCGGCCGGCCCGCACGTGCCGCCGGCCTCCTGCACCAGCCGGCACCAGCGCAGCACCTCGTGCTCGGCGGGGTGCCAGGCCGGGCCCTGCGGGTGCAGCGCGCTCGCGAAGGCGACGACGCGGGCGGGCTGCAGCGCGGCCAGCGCGGTCGCGCTGGCCTCCCCGTTCCCGTGCAGGTTCACCGCGACGTCCACCGCCCGCCCGGCCAGGACCTGCGGGTGCTCGGCGGCGGAGCGCACGAGGGCGTCCGGCGCCAGCGGCGCCAGGCCGTGGGCGGGCAGGACGGCGTCGACGAGGCCGTGGCCCTGCAGCCACGCCCCGACGCCCTCGGGCGCGGCCAGCACCAGCCGGGCGCCCGGCCACAGCCGGCGCAGGCCGCGCAGGGCGGGGACGCCGGTGAGGGCGTCCCCGAGCCCGAGGGCGCGCAGGGCGACGACCGTGCGGACGCCGCCCTCGTGCGCGCCCCCGGGAGCCGTCACGGCCAGGACGGCTCGGTGGAGACGGTGATGACGATCTCGCGGACCTCGGTGCCGATCGGCTGGCGCAGCGCGTGCACCACCGAGAGCGCGACCTGGCGGGGGTCCATGAGGTCGGCGTCCGGGCCCGGCTTGTACTGCTCGGTGCGCCCGTCGAAGAAGGCCGTGCGCATGCCGGCCGGGACGAGCATGGTCACCCCGACCTCGCCGCGGAGCTCGAGCTGGAGGGCGCGGGTGAGGCCGACGATGCCGAACTTGCTCGCGCAGTAGGCGGTCGCGTCGCTCGCGGCGCGCAGGCCCAGCGAGGAGGAGACGGTGACGATCGTGCCGCGGCTGGCCTTGAGGTGGGGCAGGCAGGCGCGGACGGCGGCGGCGGTGCCGATGAGGTTGACGCCGATCACCTTCTCCCACGCGTCCACCGCGACGTCCTCGAGGCGCCCGACCGCGTCGGTGCCCGCAGCGGTGAACAGGGCGGTCGGCGGGCCGACCTGCTCGACGAGGGAGTCCACGGCGCGCTGGACGGCGGCCGCGTCGGAGACGTCGGCGAGGGCGTGCGGGACGCCGCTGGCCGGCGCCGCGCGGTCGATCACCGCGGCGGTGCCGCCCAGGGCGGTGACGACCTCGACGACGGCGGCGCCCAGGCCGCTGGACCCGCCGGTGACGTAGACGGTGCCGAGCTCGCGCTGCTCGGGAAGGGGAGTGGACACAGGACCTCCAGGTCAGGGGTGGTGGGGCAGGGGAGCGGGGCTGGCCGCCTCGGCGGAGCCGCCCCGGGCGAGGATCGCGGTGGTCGAGCGGCCGTCGAGGTAGGGCAGCAGGACCACGCGCCCGCCCCAGCCGCGGACCAGGGCGGCCTCGGGCAGCTCGGCGCCGCCGTAGTCGCCGCCCTTGGCCCAGACGTCCGGGCGCAGCCGGTCGAGCGCGGCGCGCGGGCCGTCCTCGGTGAAGACGGCCACCGCGTCGACGCTGTCGAGGGCGGCCAGCACCCGGGCGCGGTCGCCGGCGTCGTTGACCGGGCGGCCCGGCCCCTTGAGCCGGCGCACCGAGTCGTCGGAGTTGATGAGCACCACGAGCGCGTCGCCCAGGCGGCGGGCCGCCTCCAGGCACGCGACGTGCCCGGCGTGCAGGACGTCGAAGCAGCCGCCGGTGGCCACGACGGTGCCGCCGGCCGCGCGCACCCGCGCGACGACCTCCTCGGCG
>NZ_JBZYWI010000096.1:0-11817 GCF_058932755.1 Quadrisphaera sp. DVD1 | reverse complement strand
CGCTCGACCGCGCCGCGCTCGGCGCCGTCGTCTTCGCCGACCCGCAGCGCCGCCGCGCCCTGGAGGCGATCACCCACCCGAGGATCGCCGCGCGCACGCAGGCGCTGGTCGCCGCGGCCCCGGCGGACGCCGTGGTCGTCCACGACATCCCGCTGCTCGTCGAGCTCGACCGCGGTGACACCTACCACCTGGTCGTGGTCGTGGGGGCGGACGAGGACGAGCGGGTGCGCCGCCTCGTCACCGAGCGCGGGATGGCCGAGGCCGACGCCCGCGCCCGGGTGGCCGCCCAGGCCAGCGACGCCCAGCGCCGCGCGGCGGCCGACGTCTGGCTCGACAACGCCGGCGCCGCGGCGGACCTGCTCGAGCGCGTCGACGCGCTGTGGACCGACCGGCTCGTGCCGTTCGAGGCCGGCCTGCGCGCCGGCGTGCGCGCTCCGCGCCCCCCGCACCCGGTGATCGCCGCCCCGGACCCGGCCTGGGCGGCGGCGGGGCAGCGGCTCGTGGCGCGCGTCCGCCGGGCCGCCGGCGAGCGGGCCCTGGACGTCCAGCACACCGGCTCGACGTCCGTGCCGGGGCTGGCGGCGAAGGACGTGATCGACCTCCAGGTGGTCGTCGCCGACCTCGCCGCCGCCCGGGAGGTCGCGGCCGACCTCGCGGCGGCGGGGCTGGTGCCGGTGGCGGGGGAGTGGCACGACGTGCCGGTCGCCGCGCCGGGCGCGCGGGTGCCGAAGGCCTTCGCCGCGAACGCCGACCCGGGGCGCGCGGTGAACTGCCACGTCCGCCCCGCGGACAGCCCGGCGGTCGCCGAGGCGCTCGCCTTCCGCGACGCGCTGCGCGCCGACCCGGCGGCCCGGGAGGCCTACGGCCTCCTCAAGCGGGGGCTGGCCACCCGGCGCTGGGACAGCGTCGACGACTACGCGCGGGCCAAGACCCCGTTCATCGCCGAGGTGCTCTCCCGCTCCTCGTCCTGAGGGAACAGGACTGTCGGTGCCAGCGCTTAACGTCGCATCATGCGCCCGGTCACCGATCTCCAGCGCCGCCTCGCCCCGTTCACCGTCCAGTCCGAGTTCAGCCCCGCCGGCGACCAGCCGACGGCGATCGCCGACATCACCCGGCGCGTGAAGGCGGGCGAGCCGGACGTCGTCCTGCTCGGCGCCACCGGCACCGGCAAGTCCGCGACCACGGCCTGGACGATCGAGCAGCTCCAGCGGCCGACCCTCGTGCTGGCGCCGAACAAGACCCTGGCCGCGCAGCTGGCCAACGAGTTCCGCGAGCTGCTCCCGAACAACGCGGTCGAGTACTTCGTCTCGTACTACGACTACTACCAGCCCGAGGCGTACGTCCCGCAGTCCGACACCTACATCGAGAAGGACTCCTCGGTCAACGAGGAGGTCGAGCGGCTGCGCCACTCCGCGACGAACAGCCTGCTCACCCGCCGCGACGTCGTCGTGGTCGCCTCGGTGTCCTGCATCTACGGCCTGGGCACCCCGCAGGAGTACGTCGACCGGATGGTCACGCTGCAGGTGGGGCAGCAGATCGAGCGCGAGGAGCTGCTGCGCCGCTTCGTGACCATGCAGTACACCCGCAACGACATGGCCTTCACCCGCGGCACCTTCCGGGTGCGCGGCGACACCGTGGAGATCATCCCGGTGTACGAGGAGCACGCCGTGCGGATCGAGATGTTCGGCGACGAGATCGAGCGCCTCTACACGCTGCACCCGCTGACCGGGGAGATCCTGCGCGAGGAGCAGCAGATGCACCTCTTCCCGGCCACCCACTACGTCGCCGGGCCCGAGCGCATGGAGCGGGCGATCGCCGGCATCGAGGCCGAGCTGGCGGCGCGGCTGGAGGAGATGGAGGCGCAGGGCAAGCTGCTGGAGGCCCAGCGGCTGCGCATGCGCACCACCTACGACATCGAGATGATGCGCCAGGTCGGCAGCTGCGCCGGGATCGAGAACTACTCCCGGCACATCGACGGCCGCGGCCCGGGCACGGCCCCGCACACGCTGCTGGACTACTTCCCCGAGGACTTCCTCCTCGTCATCGACGAGTCCCACGTCACCGTCCCCCAGATCGGGGCGATGTACGAGGGCGACATGTCGCGCAAGCGCACGCTCGTCGACCACGGCTTCCGGCTGCCCAGCGCCATGGACAACCGGCCCCTGAAGTGGGAGGAGTTCCTCGAGCGGAAGGGCCAGACGGTCTACCTCTCGGCCACGCCCGGCCCGTACGAGCTCTCCCGCGGCGACGGCGTGGTCGAGCAGATCATCCGCCCGACCGGCCTCGTCGACCCCAAGGTCGTCCTGCGGCCGACGAAGGGCCAGATCGACGACCTGCTGGAGCAGGTGCGCGAGCGCGCGGCGCGGGACGAGCGCGTGCTGGTCACCACGCTGACCAAGAAGATGGCCGAGGACCTCACCGACTACCTGCTCGACCAGGGGATCCGGGTGCGCTACCTGCACTCCGACATCGACACGCTGCGACGCGTGGAGCTCCTGCGCGAGCTGCGCCAGGGCGAGTACGACGTGCTCGTCGGCATCAACCTGCTCCGCGAGGGCCTCGACCTGCCCGAGGTGTCGCTGGTGAGCATCCTCGACGCCGACAAGGAGGGGTTCCTGCGCTCGGCGACCTCGCTCATCCAGACGATCGGCCGCGCGGCGCGCAACATCAACGGCGAGGTCCACATGTACGCCGACAAGGTCACCCCCTCGATGGCGAAGGCCCTGGAGGAGACCGACCGGCGGCGCGAGAAGCAGGTCGCCTACAACCGCGAGCGCGGTGTCGACCCCCAGCCGCTGCGCAAGAAGATCGCGGACATCACCGACCTCATCAACCGCGAGGACGCCGACACCGCTGAGCTGCTCGGCGGCGCGGGCCGCCAGCAGTCCCGCGGGAAGGCGCCGGTGCCGGGCATGCGCTCGCGCGGGGCGGAGGGCGGCGCGGGCACGGCGGGCCTGGCGTCCACCGACCTCGCCGACCTCATCCAGCAGCTGAGCGACCAGATGCACGCGGCCGCGGCAGAGCTGCAGTTCGAGCTGGCAGGCCGGCTGCGCGACGAGATCAGCGACCTCAAGAAGGAGCTGCGCGGCATGCAGCGCGCCACCGCGGTGTGAGCCGCTAGCATTGGCGCTGTCGTGAGGGGAGTATCCCTGTGCGACGGTTCCGTCATCACGGTCCCGCCGTCGGGTACCCGGGGCCGTCGGTCGAGCGCGCGCTGCGCCTCGACGGGAGAGACCTCCGGTGCATCGAGCAACCGGAGGTACACCCGTGGACGTCCCCCTGTGGGTCTGGGGCATCACCCTGGCCGCCATCCTCGGCATGATCGTGTTCGACTTCCTCGGCCACGTGCGCACGCCGCACGCCCCCTCGCTCAAGGAGGCGGGCATCTGGTCGGCCGTGTACGTGGGCGTGGCCGTGCTCTTCGGCTTCCTCGTCATGGCCTTCTGGGGCGCCGGCTACGGCGGTGAGTACTTCGCCGGGTACATCACCGAGAAGGCGCTGTCGGTCGACAACCTCTTCGTCTTCGTCATCATCCTCGCGAGCTTCGCGGTGCCCCGGGAGTACCAGCAGAAGGTGCTGCTCATCGGCATCGCCTTCGCGCTGGTCCTGCGCGGCATCTTCATCGCGGTGGGCGCGGCGGCCATCGAGAACTTCAGCTGGGTCTTCTGGATCTTCGGCGCGATCCTCATCTACACCGCCGTCGTCCAGGCCCGCAGCGGCGGCCACTCCTCCGACGAGGAGTTCAAGGAGAACGCCGTGCTGCGCCTGGTGCGCCGCGTCGTGCCCACCACCGAGGAGTACCACGGCGACAGGCTGACGACGAAGGTCGACGGCAAGCGCTTCATCACCCCGATGCTCATCGCGCTCATCGGCATCGGGACGGCCGACGTGATCTTCGCCGTCGACTCCATCCCGGCGATCTTCGGCCTCACCCAGGAGCCGTACCTGGTCTTCACGGCCAACGCGTTCTCGCTCCTGGGCCTGCGCCAGCTGTACTTCCTCATCGACGGGCTGCTCGACAAGCTCGTCTACCTGGCCTACGGCCTGGCCGCCATCCTCGGGTTCATCGGCCTCAAGCTCGTCATCCACGCCATGCACACCAACGAGCTGTCGTGGATCAACGGCGGCGAGCACATCACCGTCGTGCCGGAGATCCCCACCCCGCTCTCGCTGGGGTTCATCGTCGTCGTCCTGGCGATCACCACCGTCGCCAGCCTCCGCACCACCCGCCGCCGCGAGGCCGCCGCTGCCGCCCACCCCGCGCAGGACGCCGACCGGCGTCCTGCTGAGACCACCCAGGAGCACTGACCCCCGTGCGAGAACTCCCCGTCTGGTTCGAGGTCGGCTCCCTGGCCGTCCTCGGCGCCCTGCTGCTGGCCGACCTGCTGCTCGTGGTCAAGCGCCCCCACGTGCCCTCCCACCGGGAGAGCACCGTGTGGGTCGCCTTCTACGTGGGGCTGGCCCTGCTCTTCGGGCTGGTCATGCTGGTCGTGCCCGGCGGCGGCGGCACACCGGCCGGGGAGTTCTACGCGGGCTGGATCACCGAGTACAGCCTCTCGGTGGACAACCTGTTCGTCTTCGTCATCATCATGAGCCGCTTCGCCGTGCCGGCGGCCCAGCAGCAGCTGGTGCTCATGGTCGGCATCATCATCGCCCTGGTGCTGCGCGGGATCTTCATCCTCCTCGGCGCCGCCGTCCTGGAGCGCTTCACCTGGGTCTTCTACCTCTTCGGCGCCTTCCTCATCTACACCGCGGTCAAGCTCGTGCTCGACCGCAACAAGGGCGAGGACGAGTACCACGACAACGCGGTGGTCCGTCAGCTGCGCAAGGTCCTGCCGATCACCGAGGGCTTCCACGAGGGCAGGGTCGTCACGCGGGTCGACGGCAAGCGGATGTTCACCCCGCTGCTCGTCGTGTTCCTGGCCATCGGCAGCACCGACCTGCTCTTCGCCCTCGACTCCATCCCGGCGATCTTCGGCCTCACGCAGGACCCGTTCATCGTCTTCGCGGCGAACCTCTTCGCCCTCATGGGCCTGCGCCAGCTGTACTTCCTGCTCGGCGGCCTGCTCGACCGGCTGGTCTACCTGCCCATCGGTCTGTCGATCGTGCTGGGCGGCATCGGGGTCAAGCTGGTCCTCGAGGCGCTGCACACCAACGAGCTGCCGTTCATCAACGGCGGGGAGCACGTGGGCTGGGCGCCGGAGGTGCCGACCTGGCTGTCCCTGCTGTTCATCATCGGCGTGCTGGCGATCACCACCGTGGCCAGCCTGGCCAAGAGCCGCTCGGAGGCCAGGGCCGAGGCCGCCTGAGCCCGGCTCCTCCCGCACCCGCGGTGATCGAGGGATCCCGCCACCGCTCCGGGTGGCGGGATCCCTTGATCACGGCGAGGGCTGCTGGCCTGACACCTCGTCAGCCACCAGGTCAGCGGTCAGGCCGCCGACGTCGGCCACGTCGTGCGACGAGGCCCCGCCGCACGTCCAGACGCCGCTGCACGAGACCAGCGGGTCGCCGCGAGGTCCTCCTCGACCAGCGCAGCGCCGCGACGGAGGTGGGGGAGGTCTTGGCGCACCAGGCCGCTCACCGCTCCACCTCCCGGTGGGCGGCGTCGGCGTCCGCGGCGTCGAGGGCGTCCGCCGCCCGCACCAGGGCCAGGTGCGAGAGGGCCTGCGGCGTGTTGCCGAGCTGCCGGCCCTCGACCGGGTCGTACTCCTCCGAGAGCAGGCCGACGTCGTTGCGCACGTCCAGCAGCCGGCGCATGAGCCGGTGGCCGTCATCCGCCCGGCCCGAGCGGGCGTACTGCTCGACGAGCCAGAACGAGCACGCCAGGAAGGGGTGCTCGCCCGGCGGCAGCCCGTCGGAGGAGGCGCTGGTGCGGTAGCGCAGCACCAGCCCGTCCTGCAGGAGGTCCCCCTCGATGGCCGCCACCGTCGCCAGCATCACCGGGTCGTCCGGCGCGACGAACCCCACCTGCGGCAGCTGGAGCAGCGACGCGTCGACCTCGCGGGTGCCCGCGTGCTGGGTGAAGCAGCCCCGGACGGGGTCGACCCCGTCGCGCAGCACCTCGGCGCGCACGGCGTCGCGCAGCTCCTCCCACCGCTCCGCCGGCCCCGGCAGCCCGCTCTCGCGCACGGCCCGGACGCCGCGGTCGAGCGCCGCCCACACCATCACCCGCGAGTGGGTGTACCGCTGCTCGGGGCCGCGCATCTCCCAGATCCCGGAGTCCTCCCGGCGCCAGTGCCGCTCGACGAAGTCGAGCAGCGCCCGCTGCAGCGGCCAGGAGAACTCGTCCTCGGTGACCCCGGCCCGCCGGGCGGCGTGCAGGGCGACGAGCACCTCGCCGAGCACGTCGCCCTGGTACTGCTGGACGGCCCCGTTGCCGACCCGCACCGGCCGGGCCCCGCCGTAGCCGGGCAGGTGCTCCAGCTCGCGCTCGGGCAGCTCCCGCTCGCCCGCCACCCCGTACATGATCTGGACGTCCTCGGGGTCGCCGGCCACCGCGCGCAGCAGCCACTGGCGCCACTCCTCGGCCTCCTCGAGGTAGCCGTGGGCGAGCAGCGCCTCCAGGGTCAGGGCGGCGTCGCGCAGCCAGCAGTAGCGGTAGTCCCAGTTGCGGGTCCCGCCGGGCTGCTCGGGCAGCGAGGTGGTCACCGCGGCGACGATCCCGCCGGTGTCCTCGTGGGTGAGGGCGCGCAGGATGAGCAGGGACCGGGTGACGGCCTCCGCGTACCGGCCGCGGTGGGTGCGCTGGTCGGCCCAGCCCTGCCACTCGGCCCGGGTGCTCTCCAGGCGCGTCCCCACCTCCAGCGCCGGCGGCGGCTCGCGGTGGGAGGGGTACCAGGTGAGCACCAGGTCGACGACCTCCCCGGCGGCCACCTCGAACTCGCCCACGTGCCGGGGCCCCTCGGCCACCGGCAGCTCGCCGGTGGTGCGGAGCAGGACGGCGTCGGGGCCGGCGGTGGCCAGCAGGGCGCCGTCGACCCGGCGCACCCAGGGCACGACGGTGCCGTAGCCGAAGCGGACGGCGAGCTCCTGGCGCATCCGCACGGTGCCCTCCAGGCCGCGCACCCGCCGGACGACGTCGGCGCGCCGGTCGCCGGTCGGCATGGCCTCGACCACCTCCACGGCGCCGCCCTCGACGCGGTGGACCGTCCGCAGCACGAACGTGTCGCCGACGTAGCCGCGCTCGGTGCTCAGCACCGGCTCGGCCGGGGCGAGGGACCACCGGCCGTGGTCGGCGGTGCCCAGCAGCGCCGCGAACACCGACGGGGAGTCGTAGCGCGGCAGGCACAGCCAGTCGATGCTGCCCGAGCGCCCGACCAGGGCCGCGGTGTGGCGGTCGCCGATCACGGCGTAGTCCTCGATGCGCGACGTCACGGCCGCCATCCTGGCGGGGGCCGGCGGAACCGGCTCGGCGGGCGGGCGGTGCGCGCCCGCGGGAGGCTGCGGGCATGAGCGACTCGAACGGCGCTGTCGGCACCCTGCTGCTCCTGGGTGGCACCGGTGACCTCGCCTCCCGGCTGCTGATGCCGGGGCTGGCGAGCCTCCTCGCGGCGGGGCGGGCGGAGCCGCTGGAGCTCGTGGGCTCGGGCACCGAGGACTGGGACGACGAGCGGTGGCGCGCCACCGTCGCGGAGGCCTTCGCGGGCGCGCAGGGCCCGGCCGTGGAGGAGGTGCTCGCCCGCACCCGGTACGCGCAGGCCGACGTCACCGACGGCGACGCGCTGCGCGCGCTGCTCGACGGGTGCACCGGCCCGGTCGCCGTCTACTTCGCCCTGCCGCCCGTCGTCACCGTGCGCGCCTGCGAGGAGCTGCGCCGGGTGGGTGCCCCCGAGGGCCTGCGGCTGGTGCTGGAGAAGCCCTTCGGCACCGACCTCGACTCCGCGCGCCGCCTCAACGCCGTCGTCGCCGACCTCGTGCCGGAGGAGCACGTGCACCGCGTGGACCACTTCCTCGGCATGTCGACGGTGCTCAACACCCTGGGGGTGCGCTTCGCGAACCGGATCTTCGAGCCGCTGTGGAGCTCCGCGCACGTGGAGCGGGTGGACGTCGTCTTCGACGAGGACCTGGCCCTGGAGGGCCGGGCGGGCTACTACGACAGCGCCGGCGCCCTGGTCGACATGATCCAGAGCCACCTGCTGCAGGTGATGGCCCTGCTCGCCATGGACCCGCCGGCGACCCTGGGCGAGCGGGACCTGCGCGACCGCAAGGCGGAGCTGCTGCGCGCCACGCGGCTGGCCGGGGAGCCCGCGGAGGCCAGCCGCCGGGCGCGCTACGCGGCCGGTCGGATCGGGGACCGCGACCTGCCGGCCTACGCCGAGGAGGAGGGCGTGGACCCCGAGCGGGGGACGGAGACGCTCGCCGAGGTGGTGCTGGCGGTCGACACCTGGCGCTGGGCCGGGGTGCCGTTCCGGCTCCGCTCGGGCAAGGGGCTGGGCGCGAACCGCCAGGAGGCCGTCATCACCTTCCGACCCGTGCCGCACGTGCCCACCGGCCTGCTGGGCACGCCGCCCCCCACGCGGCTGCGGCTCAGCTTCGCCCCCGACGCCCTGGCGCTGGACCTCGCGGTCAACGCCGAGGGCAGCCCGTACGACCTGGAGGGCGTGCAGCTGCGCACCGAGCTCGGCGCCCCCGACCTGCTGCCCTACGGCGAGGTGCTGGCCGGCGTCCTGGCGGGCGACCCGACGCTGTCGGTGCGCGGCGACACCGTGGAGGAGTGCTGGCGGATCCTCGAGCCGGTCATCGCGGCCTGGCGGGCCGGCGAGGTGCCGCTGGAGGAGTACCCCGCGGGCAGCGACGGGCCGGCCCCGCGCGACGGCTTCCCGGCGGTCTGACGGGCCGGTCTGACACGCCGGTGTGACGCGCGCCTCCGCCCGAGGGCGCCCGCTCCGTCCGGAAGTGTCCGACCCGGCACCTACAGTTGTCGCCGTGGATCGCCTCGTCGTCCAGGGTGCCCGCGAGCACAACCTGAAGGACATCTCCCTGGACCTGCCCCGTGACGGGCTCGTCGTCTTCACCGGCCTCTCGGGGTCGGGCAAGTCCTCCCTCGCCTTCGACACCATCTTCGCCGAGGGCCAGCGCCGGTACGTGGAGTCGCTGTCGGCGTACGCCCGCCAGTTCCTCGGCCAGATGGACAAGCCCGACGTCGACTTCATCGAGGGCCTGAGCCCCGCGGTCTCGATCGACCAGAAGTCCACGAGCCGCAACCCGCGCTCGACGGTCGGCACGATCACCGAGGTCTACGACTACCTGCGCCTGCTGTGGGCGCGCGCCGGGCGCGCGCACTGCCCCGTGTGCGGCGAGCCGGTGGCCCGCCAGACCCCCCAGCAGATCGTCGACCGCCTCCTGGAGCTGCCCGAGGGCACGCGCTTCCAGGTGCTCGCGCCGGTGGTGCGCGGGCGCAAGGGCGAGTTCGTCGACCTCTTCCGCGAGCTGCAGGCCAAGGGCTACGCCCGCGCCCGGGTGGACGGCGAGACCGTGCAGCTCACCGAGCCGCCGACGCTCGACAAGCGCAAGAAGCACACGATCGAGGTCGTCGTCGACCGCCTCGTGGCCCGCCCCAGCGCCCAGCGCCGGCTCACCGACTCCGTCGAGACCGGCCTGGGCCTGGCCGAGGGCGTGCTGCTCGTGGAGATGGTCGACGCCGAGGCCGACGACCCGGCCCGCGTGCGCCGCTTCTCCGAGAAGCTCGCCTGCCCCAACGACCACCCGCTGGCGCTGGAGGAGGTCGAGCCGCGCACCTTCTCCTTCAACGCGCCCTACGGCGCCTGCCCGGAGTGCTCGGGCATCGGCACCCGCCTCGAGGTCGACCCCGACCTCGTCGTGCCCGACCCCGACCTCAGCCTCGCCGAGGGCGCCATCGCGCCGTGGACCGGCGCCGGCACCGGCGACTACTACCAGCGGCTCATGAAGGGCCTGGGCGACCAGCTCGGCTTCTCCATGGACGTGCCGTGGCGGGCGCTGCCCGAGCGCGCCACCTCCGCGCTGCTGCACGGCGAGGACTACGAGGTCCACGTCAAGTACAAGAACCGCTGGGGCCGCGAGCGCGCCTACACCACGGGCTTCGAGGGCGTGCTGCCGTTCATCCAGCGCCGGCACACCGAGACCGAGTCCGAGTCCTCCCGCGAGCGCATGGAGGGCTACATGCGGGAGGTCGCCTGCCCGGTCTGCAAGGGCGCCCGCCTGCGGCCGGAGGTGCTGGCGGTCAAGGTCGGCGGGAAGTCGATCGCCGAGGTCTGCGCGCTGCCGGTGACCGAGCTGCGCGGCTTCCTCGAGGACCTCGAGCTGAGCACCCGCGAGGCGCAGATCGCCGCGGCCGTGCTCAAGGAGATCCTCGCCCGGGTCCAGTTCCTCGTCGACGTCGGCCTGACGTACCTCTCGCTCGACCGGCCCTCGGGCACGCTGTCCGGCGGCGAGGCCCAGCGCATCCGCCTGGCGACCCAGATCGGGTCGGGCCTGGTCGGCGTCCTGTACGTGCTCGACGAGCCGAGCATCGGCCTGCACCAGCGCGACAACCGCCGCCTCATCGACACGCTCGTGCGCCTGCGCGACCTCGGCAACACGCTCATCGTCGTCGAGCACGACGAGGACACCATCAAGGTCGCCGACTGGGTGGTCGACGTCGGCCCGGGCGCCGGCGAGCACGGCGGCCAGGTCGTCCACTCCGGCTCCGTCGAGGCCCTGCTGGCCAACACGCACTCCATCACCGGCGACTACCTCTCGGGCCGGCGCGCCATCGCCGTGCCGGAGACCCGGCGGCCGCGCGACCCGGAGCGCTCGATCAAGATCATCGGCGCGCGCGAGCACAACCTGCCCGGGATCGACGTCGAGGTGCCGCTGGGCGTGCTCGTCGCCGTCACCGGCGTCTCCGGCTCGGGCAAGTCCACGCTGGTCAACGACATCCTCTACAAGGTCCTCGCCAACCGGCTCAACGGCGCCCGCCAGGTGCCGGGCCGGCACACCCGCGTCACCGGCACCGAGGCGCTCGACAAGGTCGTGCACGTCGACCAGAGCCCGATCGGGCGCACGCCGCGCTCGAACCCCGCCACGTACACCGGGGTCTGGGACGCCATCCGCAAGCTGTTCGCCGAGACCACCGAGGCAAAGGTCCGCGGCTACCTGCCGGGGCGGTTCTCCTTCAACGTCAAGGGCGGGCGCTGCGAGCACTGCTCCGGCGACGGCACGATCCGGATCGAGATGAACTTCCTCCCGGACGTCTACGTCCCGTGCGAGGTCTGCCACGGGGCCCGGTACAACCGCGAGACCCTCGAGGTGCACTTCAAGGGCAAGACCGTCGCCGAGGTGCTCGACATGCCGATCGAGGAGGCCGCCGACTTCTTCGCCGCGGTCCCGTCGATCGCCCGGCACCTGCGCACCCTCGTCGACGTCGGCCTGGGCTACGTGCGCCTGGGCCAGCCCGCGCCGACGCTGTCCGGCGGCGAGGCGCAGCGCGTGAAGCTGGCGGGCGAGCTGCAGCGCCGCTCCAACGGCCGCACCGTGTACGTCCTCGACGAGCCGACCACCGGCCTGCACTTCGAGGACGTCCGCAAGCTCCTCGAGGTGCTCCAGGGCCTGGTCGACAAGGGCAACACCGTGATCGTCATCGAGCACAACCTCGACGTCATCAAGAGCGCGGACTGGCTGCTCGACATGGGCCCCGAGGGCGGCTCCGGCGGTGGGCGCCTCATCGCCTCCGGCACCCCCGAGCAGGTCGCGAAGGACCCGAACAGCCACACCGGCCGGTTCCTCGCCGACATCCTCGCCGGGCGCGGGTGAGCGCGCCGGAGGCCTGCAGCCGGCGGGCGCTGCTGCGGGCGCTCG
>NZ_JBZYWI010000095.1:0-11958 GCF_058932755.1 Quadrisphaera sp. DVD1 | reverse complement strand
GACCGTGAGCACCAGCTGCACCGCCTGGGCGGCGGCCACGCACAGCAGCGCCGCGGCGGTGCTCGCACCGGCCTTCTGCACCAGCCTGGCGGTCAGGGCCATCGACCCCACCGAGGCGGGCGTGACGAGCTTGACCGCCGTGCCGGCCACCTGCGCCGCCACGACCGGGGCGAGGCGCAGGGCCACGGGCGAGAAGCCCATGAGGTTCCACGCGGCCCCGAGGAACGAGGCCGCCGCCGCCGCCCCCGCCACCGCCACCCACGACCACTGGACGCCGGCCAGGAGCCGGCCGGCGTCCACCCCGCGCAGCTGCAGGGCACCGGCGCCCAGGACGACCACCACCAGAGCCGTGCCGGTCAGCGTGCGCAGCCACCTCGGCAGTGCGCGCCACCGGCCGCCCCCCAGTGCGGGACGGGTCGTCCGGACTCCCACCGGCCCGTCCTGGCTGCTGCCCACCTCCCCATGCTGGCCGGTCGGCGCCGCCGCCGCGTCGACCTTGAGGGGGAGATCCGCATCGTCCTCCCGGCGTACCGAGGGAGGCGTGCGGATCGCTCACGGTCCGTGACGGCGCACGGCGAGCGGCGCCCCGGCTCGTCCGCCCGGGAGCGGCTGGAGTGTTCCTGTGACGCCGTGGCCCCATCATGGGGGGCAGGAGCGTCGACGGAACCGGTCGACCTGGGAGGGGAGAGATGCGCGTGAGGAACGTCCACGACAGCACCGCGGCGCCGGCGAGCGCCCGGTGAGCCGCCTGCAGGCGGTCATCCTGGCCGCAGGCCTGGGCACCCGGCTGGGCCGCCCGCTGCCCAAGCCGCTCACGGAGCTCCGCGACGGGCGCAGCATCCTCGCCCAGCAGGTGGACAACCTGCGCTACGAGCTCGGCCCGGACCTGCCGATCACCGTCGTGGTGGGCTTCAAGGCCTACCTCGTCATGGAGGCGGCGCCCGACCTGCTGTTCGCCTACAACGAGGCCTACGACAGCACGAACACCTCCAAGAGCCTGCTGCGCGCGCTGGGCGTCTCGCACGCCGGCGGCGTCCTGTGGATGAACGGCGACGTCGTCTTCGACCCCCGGATCCTCGAGCTGGTCCGCCCGCACCTCGACGCCGACGAGAGCTTCGTCTGCGTCAACACCGAGGCGGTGGCCGAGGAGGAGGTCAAGTACACCGTGGACGAGGCCGGCTACGTCCGGGAGCTGTCCAAGACCGTCGTCGGCGGGCTCGGCGAGGCGGTGGGCATCAACTACATCTCCAGCGCCGACAAGGCCGTCCTCATGCAGGAGCTGGACGCCTGCGGGGCGACGGACTACTTCGAGCGCGGCATGGAGACGGCCATCGCCGACCGGGGCCTGCGCTTCCGCCCGGTGGACATCTCCCGCTACACCGCGGTCGAGGTCGACTTCGAGGAGGACCTCGTGCGCGCGGACTCCCTCAGCGGCGGCATCCTGCGCCCCTGAGCCACCACCCACCGCCGGACGGCCGGCTCCCCGCCCGGGGAGCCGGCCGTCCGGCGTCCAGCACCCCGCGAGGCCCGAGCAGCGCCGTTCGGCCCCGGGCTGTCAGGGGTCTCTGACAGGCTTCCGCCCAGGCCGGGAGGCGGGCGAGGGCCCGCTCCGCCGGCCGACACGCGATCCGACCGGCCACTACATCTAGGGGCGTGGCGCAGGCCAGCCACACGATGTAGCGTCATGGCAGCGGTCGTCCCCGGGGCGAACACCCTCGGGGCGACCTGCGAAGACTCGTACCGACCCTTCAGGAGAACCCGTGACCCAGGTGGTCCCCGACGCGCTCAGCGTCGACAGCTCCGTGCCCGAGCCCGGCGACGGCCCCGCCACGCCCACCGCGGTGATCAACCGCCGCGGCGAGCTCGCGCCCTTCGACGCGACCAAGATCTCGGTGGCGCTGACGAAGGCCTTCCTGGCCGTCGAGGGCGAGGCCGCCGGCAGCTCCGCGCGCGTGCGCGGGCTCGTGGAGGAGATGACCTCGCAGATCATCGCCACCCTGGTCCGCCGCTCCCTGGCCGAGGCCGGCTCCTCGGGTCGCCCCGTGTCGGTGGAGGAGGTGCAGGACCAGGTCGAGCTGCAGCTCATGCGCACGGGTGAGCACGCCGTCGCCCGCGCCTACATCCTCTACCGCGAGGAGCACGCGAAGGCCCGCCGCGAGCGCGAGGCCGCCACTCCCAGCGCCGCGGTCCCCTCGCTGAGCGTGCGCACCGTCGAGGGCGTGCTGGTGCCCCTCGACGTCGAGCGCGTGCGCACCGTCGTGGCCGAGGCCTGCGCGGGCCTGCCCACCGTCGACCCCGACGCCGTGGTGACCGAGGCCGTGCGCACCCTCTACGACGGCGTCGGCGAGCTCGAGCTGGCCCAGTCGCTGGTGATGGCCGCGCGCACCAAGGTCGAGTCCGACCCGGACTACACCTACGTCAGCTCCCGGCTGCTCATGGACATGCTGCGCACCGAGGCCCTGTCGGCGGTCTCCGGCGAGCGCCGCCAGGCCAGCGCCGCGCAGATGGCCGCGATCTACCCCGAGTACCTCAAGGGCTACGTCGCCAAGGGCATCGCGCTGGGCATGCTCGACCCCCGCCTGGCCGACTTCGACCTCGACCGCCTCGGCGCGGCCATCCAGGCCGAGCGCGACCTCGACTTCACCTTCCTGGGCCTGCAGACGCTGTACGACCGGTACTTCCTGCACGAGCACGGCCAGCGCTACGAGCTGCCCCAGGCCTTCTTCCTGCGCGTGGCGATGGGCCTGGCGCTGAACGAGAAGCACAAGGAGGAGCGGGCGATCGAGTTCTACCGCCTGATCTCCAGCTTCGACTTCATGTGCTCCACGCCCACGCTGTTCAACGCCGGCACCACCCGCCCGCAACTGTCGTCGTGCTTCCTCACCACGGTCTCCGACGACCTGTCCGGCATCTTCCAGTCCATCAAGGACAACGCGCTGCTCGCGAAGTACTCCGGCGGCCTGGGCAACGACTGGACGCCCGTGCGCGGCATCGGCGCCCACATCAAGGGCACGAACGGCAACTCCCAGGGCATCGTCCCGTTCCTCAAGATCGCCAACGACACGGCGGTGGCGGTCAACCAGGGCGGCAAGCGCAAGGGCGCCGTCTGCGCCTACCTGGAGACCTGGCACATCGACGTGGAGGAGTTCCTCGAGCTCCGCAAGAACACCGGTGACGACCGCCGGCGCACGCACGACATGAACACCGCCAACTGGGTCCCGGACCTGTTCATGCAGCGGGTGGCCGAGAACGGCCGCTGGACGCTGTTCTCCCCCGACGAGACCCCGGACCTGCACGACCTCTACGGCCCGGCCTTCGCCCAGCGCTACGCCGAGTACGAGGCCGCTGCCGACCGCGGCGAGCTCCGCGTCCACCGCACGGTCCGCGCGCTGGACCTGTGGCGCAAGATGCTCACGGCGCTGTTCGAGACCGGCCACCCGTGGATCACGTTCAAGGACCCGTGCAACCTGCGCTCCCCGCAGCAGCACGTCGGCGTCGTGCACTCCTCGAACCTGTGCACCGAGATCACGCTGAACACGAACGCCGAGGAGGTCGCGGTCTGCAACCTCGGCTCGGTCAACCTCGCCGCGCACGTGACCCCCGAGGGCCTGGACGTCGAGCGGCTGCGCCGCACGGTGCGCACCGCGGTGCGCATGCTCGACAACGTCATCGACCTCAACCTCTACACGATCCCGCAGGCGGAGCGCGCCAACCAGCGCCACCGCCCGGTGGGCCTGGGCCTCATGGGCTTCCAGGACGCGCTGTTCACCCTGCGCCTGCCCTACTCCTCGCAGGAGGCGGTGGACTTCGCCGACACCTCGATGGAGCAGATCAGCTACGCGGCGATCGAGGCCAGCGCCGAGCTCGCGGTCGAGCGGGGCGCCTACGCCAGCTTCGAGGGCTCCCTGTGGAGCAAGGGGATCCTCCCGATCGACTCCCTCGAGCTGCTGCGCGAGGCGCGGGGCGGCGACGTCGCCCTCGACACCTCCACCACGCTGGACTGGGCTCCGCTGCGCGAGAAGGTCCGCACGACCGGCATGCGCAACTCCAACGTCATGGCGATCGCGCCCACCGCGACGATCTCCAACATCGTCGGTGTGGCCCAGTCGATCGAGCCGATGTACCGCAACCTGTTCGTGAAGTCGAACATGTCCGGTGACTTCACCGTGGTCAACGACGCCCTCGTCCGCGACCTCGCCGCCCGCGGCCTGTGGGACGAGGTGATGGTCAGCGACCTGAAGTACTTCGACGGCTCGCTCGGCCAGATCGACCGCGTCCCGGACGACCTCAAGGCCCTGTACGCCACCGCCTTCGAGGTGGAGGCCCAGTGGCTGGTCCTGGCGGCCTCGCGCCGGCAGAAGTGGATCGACCAGGCGCAGTCGCTGAACCTCTACGTCTCCTCCCCCAACGGCCGCAAGCTCGACGAGCTCTACCGCTCGGCGTGGCAGAACGGCCTGAAGACGACGTACTACCTGCGCTCCCAGAGCGCGACGCACGTGGAGAAGTCCACGCTGCGCGGCACCGACGGCAAGCTCAACGCCGTCTCCTCCGGTGCTCCGGCCACGGCGTCCGCGGGCGCCGCGGCCGCGGCCCCGGCCAGCGTGCCGGCCCAGGTCACCGCGGCCGCTCCGGCCGCGGTGGTCAGCCCGCCCGCGATGGTCTCGGCCAGCCCCTCCCCCGTGGTGGTGCTGCCCGACACCTCCGCGGCCGCGGCCTGCTCCATCGAGAACGGCGACGACTGCGAGGCGTGCCAGTGACGATCCCGGCGCAGCAGTCCGGCCCCACCACCACCGAGCACGAGGAGACCGTCGTGGACGTCCGCGAGAGCACGGCCGGCGCCACCGGCCTGGGCGCGATCGAGAAGGGCGCGGCGCGGGTCGACGTCAGCGACAAGGCGATGATCAACGCCCGCGCCGACGTCAACCAGCTGCTGCCGCTGAAGTACGGCTGGGCGTGGGAGAAGTACCTCGCGGGGTGCAACAACCACTGGATGCCCACCGAGGTCTCCATGCAGGCCGACATCGCCCTGTGGAAGTCCCGCGACGGGCTCACCGAGGACGAGCGCCTGATGCTCAAGCGCAACCTCGGGTTCTTCGCCACCGCCGAGTCCCTCGTGGCGAACAACATCGTGCTGGCGGTCTACCGGCAGCTGACCAACCCGGAGTGCCGCCAGTACCTGCTGCGCCAGGCCTTCGAGGAGGCCGTGCACACGCACACCTTCCAGTACATCTGCACGTCCCTCGGGCTGGACGAGGGCGAGCTGTTCAACATGTACCGGGAGATCCCCTCGATCTCCGACAAGGACTCCTGGGCGCTGAAGTACACGAAGAACCTCGAGGACCCGGCGTTCGCGACCGGCACCCCGGAGGCCGACCAGGACTTCCTGCGCGACCTCATCGCCTTCTACGTGGTCTTCGAGGGCATGTGGTTCTACACCGGGTTCGCGCAGATCCTGTCCCTGGGCCGGCGCAACAAGATGGTGGGCATCGCCGAGCAGTACCAGTACATCCTGCGCGACGAGTCGATCCACCTGAACTTCGGCATCGACGTCATCAACCAGATCAAGGCCGAGAACCCGCACCTGTGGTCGGCGGAGTTCCAGGCCGAGGTGCGCGAGATGCTCACCGAGGCGTGCAACCTGGAGATCGCCTACGGGCGCGAGACGATGCCGCGCGGCATCCTCGGGCTGAACACCGAGCTCACCGCCCAGTACATGCACTTCATCACCAACCGCCGCTGCGGGCAGCTGGGCCTGGCCCCGGTCTTCGACGAGGTCGAGAACCCCTTCCCGTGGATGAGCGAGTCGATGGACCTCAAGAAGGAGAAGAACTTCTTCGAGACCCGCGTCATCGAGTACCAGAGCGGTGGCGGGCTCTCCTGGGAGTGACCTCCCGCTGAGGCCGTCGGCCCGCCGCCCCTGCTCAGGGGTGGCGGGCCGACGCCGTCTCCGGGGTGCGCGCGCTCGCGCCGCCGGCCCCACCGCCGGCCCGCCGGTCCGCGGCCCGCCACAGCTCCACGAGCGCCTCGCTCGGCACCGCGGGGCTGTAGAGGAAGCCCTGCACCTCCGGGCAGCCCATCGCCCGCAGCAGCTCGGCCTGCTCCGGCGTCTCCACGCCCTCCGCGACCGTGCGCAGTCCCAGGGCGCCGGCCATGGCGATGACGGCGGCGACGATCGGCGCGTGCGAGCGCGCCTGGCCGAGCGTGGCCACGAACGCCCGGTCGATCTTGAGGATGTCCACCGGCACGTCGCGCAGGCGCGACAGGGTCGAGTAGCCGGTGCCGAAGTCGTCGATCGCCACCCGCACGCCCTCGCCCCGCAGCTCGGCGAGCCCCTGCACCGCCCGTCCGCCCTCGACGCCGAGGGTGGACTCGGTGACCTCCAGCACCAGTCGCGCGGGGTCCAGGCCGGTCTCGGCCAGCACCCGGCGCACGACGTCGGGGAAGCTGGGATCCTGCAGCTGCAGCGGGGAGACGTTGACCGACAGCTTGTCCAGCGCCAGGCCGGCGAGCACCCAGGCCCGGGCGTCGGCGCACGCCTGGTGGAGCACCCACTCCCCCAGCGGGCGGATCAGCCCGGTGGCCTCGGCCGTGGGGATGAACGACGCGGGCGAGTGCCACCCGCCCGCGCCGTCCGGCCAGCGCACGAGGGCCTCGGCGCCCGCGAGCGCCCCGGTGCCCGGGTCCACGACGGGCTGGTAGTGAACCTGCAGCTCGCCGGCCTGCAGCGCCGCGTGCAGCGGCTCGGACAGCGCCCCGGTCGCGCTCTCGTGCCAGGCGGCCCGGTCGCGGCCGCCGCGCTTGCCCGCGTAGAGGGCGGCGTCGGCGCGGTTGACGAGCATCACCGCGCTGTCCCCGCGCTCCCACCGGGCCAGCCCGACCGTGCAGGTGTGCTCGCCGAGGGCCCTGCGCAGCCGCT
Source organism: Quadrisphaera sp. DVD1 (assembly GCF_058932755.1). Lineage (NCBI taxonomy): Bacteria > Bacillati > Actinomycetota > Actinomycetes > Kineosporiales > Kineosporiaceae > Quadrisphaera > Quadrisphaera sp. DVD1. The sequence goes on along the minus strand of NZ_JBZYWI010000095.1, from coordinate 5,042 downwards.
CCGCCACCGCGGTGGCCCCGGCCCGGTCCACGTCCACGAGGAGCAGCGCGAACTCGTCGCCCCCGGTGCGCGCCAGCACGTGGCGCCGGGCGAGCACGCCCTTCCAGGCGGCGGCGGCCTCGCGCAGCACGCGGTCGCCGTCGGCGTGGCCGGTCGTGTCGTTGACCGCCTTGAAGTAGTCGATGTCGATGACCGCCAGCACCAGCCCGGCGCCCTGCCCCGGCTGGGCGAGCTGCCCGGTGAGGACCCGCTCGAAGCCGCGCCGGTTGGGCAGGCCGGTCAGGGGGTCGACCTCCTGTCGGCCGCCACCCGGGTCAGCCAGCCGGCCACCCAGCTCGCGATGGCCACCTCGCCGGCCACGAGGAGGTACTCCGCCAGCGAGACCCCGCCCGTGGCGGTGAAGGCGGCCGCGCAGGCGAGCAGCATCACGGCGACGTGGGCGAGGGCGAGCCGGAAGCGGAAGAGGAAGGAGGCCAGGATCCCCACCAGCGCGTAGACCGACGACAGCGCCACCGCCGTGGCCCCGCCCGGGCTCAGCACGATAGACGCCGTGACCAGGCACGCGGCGACGACCACGAGGGCGTGGTAGACCCGCGGCGCCCAGCGCGGCCCGCGCCGCCAGATGACCACGCCGGTGGCGAGGGTCAGGACGATGAACCCGAGCGCGGCCCACGGCTGCACCACCAGGTCCCACTGGCTGAGCATCGCCGCGGCGCAGAACAGGTCCGCGGTCAGGAAGAGGAAGCCCGTCGCGCGGGCCATGACCACGGGGGTGGACACCGTGGGCGCCCGGTCCAGCGCGGCCCGGGCCGCGGCCAGCAGGGGCAGCAGCGCTCGCGTCCCGCCGATCGCGCCAGTCACCGCCCCGTCCTCCCCTCCGGGCCGCGCACGCGGCTCCACCACCCCCATCGGCGCACGAGCGGGCGCAGGAGAGGGGCCGTCCGGGTGGCCGGTGCTCGCCGTCCCCGCCGAGCGGTCCTTCCCCCTCGGCGCCGGCGCTCCTACGCTCGCCGCATGTGCCGGAACATCCGCACCCTGTACAACGTCGAGCCCGGGACCACCGACGAGGAGGTCCGCAGCGCGGCGCTGCAGTACGTGCGCAAGATCAGCGGCTTCGCGGCGCCCTCTGCCGCGAACGCCGCCGCCTTCGAGCGCGCGGTGGAGGAGGTGGCGCACGCCTCCCAGCACCTGCTCGCGGAGCTCGTGACCTCCGCCGCGCCCCGCGACCGCGAGGTCATGGCCGCCCGGGCCCGCGAGCGGGCGGCGGGCCGCTACCGCTGAGCCGCGCCGAGCCGCGCTGAGGCGGGCGGGGCGCCGCAGCTGCCGCGCGAGACCAGGCGCGGGGTGGCCGCCAGGTGCGCGGCAGCGGGCTCGCCGGCCACCTGGCCGAAGAGGACCCGCGCCACCTGGGCCCCGTAGTCGATGACGTCGTGGCCCATCGCGCTCAGCGGCGGGTGGGTGATCCGGCACAGCGCCGAGTCGTCCCAGGCGACCAGGCTCACGTCGCCCGGGACGCTGAGGCCCGCGCCCGCGACCACGGCCAGACCGGCCACGGCCATGAGGTCGTTGTCGTAGACGAGCGCCGTGGGCCGCGGGTCGGCGGCCAGCAGCTCGCGCGTCGCGCGGGCGCCGTCGTCGCCGGAGAAGTCGGTGTGCACCGTGCTCAGGGACACGCCCGCCGCCTCCGCCGCGGCCCGGAAGGCGGCGTCGCGGATGCCGACGTGGCCCAGCTCGGTCATGCCGGCGACCCGGCCCAGGTGGGGGTGCCCCAGCCCGGCCAGGTGGCTCACGACCTCGCGGGCCGCGGCGGCGTCGTCGGTCCACACCGTGGCCAGCCCGCCGGTCAGGTGCGGGTCGCCGGCCACCGCGGCGGGCAGCCCGAGGTCGCGCAGCAGGGGCATCCGGGGGTCGTCCACGCGCACGTCGACGACGACGACGGCGTCCACGCGCCGCTGCGAGGCCCAGGTGCGGTAGGTCGACATCTCGGCCTCGAGGTCGGGCACGACCTGCAGCAGCAGGGCGTGGGAGCGCAGGGTCAGCTCGCTCTCGATGCCGGCGATGAACTCCATGTAGAACGGCTCGAAGCCGAGCGTGCTCGGCCTGCGCGCCAGCACCAGCCCGAAGGTGTCGGTGCGCGAGCCGGAGAGCATCCGGGCGGCGCTGTTGGGCACCCAGTTCAGCTCCTGCGCCACCTGCAGCACGCGGGCACGGGTGGCCTCGGAGACGCCGGGGCGGTTGTTCAGGGCGTAGGAGACGGCGCCCTTGGACACCCCCGCGCGGCGAGCGATCTCGGTGATCGTGACGCGCGTCACGGGGGCTCCTCGGGGCGGTGGCGGCGGCGGACGCCGTCGCGGTGGCGCCGGATCGCCGTGGCGCGGCAGGCTACCCGGCTCCGGGGCCGCTGGGAACAGCGTCCGCCCGCTCGGGTCAGCGGCTCCTCCGCAGGAGCCGCTCCGGTAGCGTGGAGTGCTGCTGAACCGATTCGGTCGCTGGTCCCGACCCGCCGGACGGCCCGTGACGACGACGTCAGGAGGAAGCTCGTGGAGTTCGCAGAGGCCCCCCGGAGGGTGCGCACCGTGGTGCTGGCCGACCACTGGCTCGACGCCGCGGGGGTGGGCGCATGAGCGCCGCCGCTGCGTCCGGCGAGCGGCTGCTGCACCTGCGCGCCGCCGGGGTCAGCCTCGTGCTGGACCTGCCCGACGACACCCTCCCGGCCGTGCTGCACTGGGGCGCGGACCTGGGGCCCGCCGACGACGCCGAGCTCGCCGCCCTGGCCTCGACCGTGGCGCCGATGCTGGAGAACTCCGTCGACGTGCCGGTGCGGGTCTCCCTGCTGCCGGAGCTGAGCGCCGCGTGGATGGGCACCCCCGGGCTCTCCGGCTCGAGGGCCGGGCGCGCCTGGACACCGCGGTTCGGCGCCTGCGACCACGCCGTCGAGACCGCTCCCGGCGGGGGCGGGCGCCTGGTCACCACGGCCACCGACGAGCTCGCCCGCCTCTCCCTGCGCCTGGAGGTCGAGCTGCTCGGCTCGGGCCTGGTGCGCACCCGGGCGTCGGTGACCAACCTCGCCGAGGACGCCTACGCCCTCGAGCAGCTGGCCGTGGCCCTGCCGGTGCCGCCGGTGGCGACCGAGTCGCTGGACCAGACCGGGCGCTGGGCGCGCGAGCGGGCGCCGCAGCGCCGCGCCATCACCGTCGGCACCCACCTGCGCGAGAACCGGCGGGGCCGCACCGGCGCGGACGCCGCCACGGTCCTCCTCGCCGGGGAGGCCGGCTTCGGCTTCGCCACCGGCGAGGTGTGGGGCCTGCACGTGGCCTTCAGCGGCAACCACCGCCACCTGCTGGAGCGGGCCAGCAACGGGCGCACGCTCCTGCTCGGCGGCGAGCTGCTCCTGCCCGGCGAGGTCGTGCTCGGCGCGCGCGAGAGCTACCAGGGCCCCTGGTCCTACGCGACGCACGGCGTCGGCCTCGACGCCGCCGCCGCGCGCTTCCACGAGCACCTGCGCTCGCGGCCCTCCCACCCGCGCAGTCCCCGCCCCGTCGTGCTCAACACGTGGGAGGCCGTCTACTTCGACCACGACCTCGGCCGGCTGCTCGAGCTGGCCGAGCGGGCCGCCGAGGTCGGGGTGGAGCGCTACGTCCTCGACGACGGCTGGTTCCTCGGCCGCCGCAGCGACGACGCCGGGCTCGGCGACTGGGTCGTCGACCCGGTCGTGTGGCCGCAGGGGCTGCACCCGCTCGTGGACAGGGTCAAGGCGCTGGGGATGCAGTTCGGGCTGTGGTTCGAGCCGGAGATGGTCAACCCCGACTCCGACCTGGCCCGGGCGCACCCGGAGTGGCTGCTGCAGCCCGAGGGCCGCCTCCCGCTCGAGGCGCGCCACCAGCAGGTGCTGGACCTGACCATCGCCCCGGCGCGCGACCACGTCTTCGCCCAGATCAGCGCCCTGGTCACCGAGTACGGCATCGACTACCTCAAGTGGGACCACAACCGCGACCTCGTCGAGGCGGGCACCACCCGCACCGGCCGGCCCGCGGTGCACGAGCAGACCCTGGCCGTGTACCGGCTGCTCGACGACCTGCGGGCCGCCCACCCCGGCCTGGAGATCGAGTCGTGCTCCTCCGGCGGGGCGCGGGTGGACCTCGAGGTCCTCGAGCGCACCGACCGGGTGTGGGCCAGCGACTGCATCGACCCCCACGAGCGGCAGCAGGTCCTGCGCTGGACCGGCCAGCTGCTGCCTCCCGAGCTCATCGGCAGCCACGTGGGCAGCCCCACCTCGCACACCACCGGCCGCACGCACGACCTGTCGTTCCGGGCCGCGACCGCCCTGTTCGGGCACTTCGGCATCGAGTGGGACATCAGCCGGGCGAGCGACGCCGAGCGCACCGAGCTCGCCGCGTGGGTGGCCCTGGCCAAGCGGTTCCGGCCGCTGCTGCACACCGGGCGCACCGTGCGCGTGGACTCCCCGCTGCCCGCGCTGTGGACGCACGGGGTGGTCGCGCAGGACGCCGGTGAGGCGCTGTTCTGCTTCGCCCTGCTCGACCTGCCGGACACCTGGCCGCCGGGGCTGGTGCGCCTGCCGGGGCTCGACCCCGACCGGCTGTACGAGGTCACCGCCGTGGAGGCGGTGCCCCCGCAGGACCGGGGAGCACCGGAGAGCGCCCCGAGCTGGCAGCGGGGCCCGGTCCGCCTGTCCGGGCGGACGCTGGCCGCGGTCGGGCTGCAGGCGCCGGCGCTGCGCGCCGACCACGCCGCGCTGGTGCACCTGCGCGCCCGGTAGCGGTCGAGGGCGCCGGAGACCGGCGGGGGCGACCCTCAGGCGCTGCGGGTCAGCGCGCGTGGCTGGCCAGGGGGCGCGCGGCCCGCGGCGCGCGCCCCGCGACCGGGAGCGGCCCCGTCGCGTCGGCGCGGTAGCGGTAGGTCGTGCCCTCGTCCTGGACGACGAACGTCTCCACGCCCGAGCGCGTCCAGTGCAGCACCAGCAGGCCGTACCGCTCGGCGATCCGCACCAGCGCCGCGGCGTCGGGCACGTCCACCACCGGTCG
>NZ_JBZYWI010000094.1:0-11982 GCF_058932755.1 Quadrisphaera sp. DVD1 | reverse complement strand
TCGCCTCGGTGCGCGCCGCGGTCGCCGCCGTGGAGGGCGCCCTCGGCCCGGTGGACCTCCTGGTCTCCAGCGCCGGCACCATCGAGGCGGCCGAGGCGCCGATCTGGGAGGCGGACCCCGACGAGTGGCGCTCGGTCGTCGAGGCGAGCCTGCTCGGCTCCTTCCACGCCGTGCGCGCCGTCGTGCCGGGCATGGTCGAGCGCGGCGGCGGCCGCGTCGTCGACCTCAACTCCGGCTCGGGCACCCGCGACTCCGCCGTCAACTCCGCCTACTTCGCCGCCAAGACCGGGCTGTTCCGGATCGGCGGCGCCCTGCACGCGGCCGGGTACGACCGCGGCCTCCGCGCCATCGAGCTCGCGCCGGGCGTCGTCGACACCCCGATGACGCGCGCGATGCCCGCGCACGACGGCCGCACCGAGTGGACCGACCCGGCCGACGTCGTCGCGCTCGTCGTCGCCTTCGCCCGGGGGGAGCTCGACGGCTGGTCCGGGCGCATGGTGCGCGCCGGCGCGGACGACGTCGCCACCCTGCGCCGGCTCGCCGAGCAGGGCCTGGACCCCGCTGCCCGGACCCTGCGCCTGCGCCCCTACGGTCCCGAGGACCCCCTCGCCTGAGCGTCCGCCGCCAGGATGCATGGCCATGCAGTGCTGTGTATGATCGTGCGCATGGTGACGGTGGCGGTGGCTGGCGCGAGCGGCTACGCGGGGGGTGAGGCGCTGCGCCTGCTCCTGGGCCACCCCGAGGTCGAGGTCGGCGCGCTCACGGCAGGCTCCAGCGCGGGCAGCCGCCTCGGCGAGCACCACCCGAACCTGCTGCCGCTGGCCGACCGCGAGCTGGGCCCGACCACGGCCGAGGCGCTCGCGGGCGCGGGCGCCGTCGTCCTGGCGCTGCCGCACGGGCAGTCCGCTGCGCTCGCCGCGCAGCTGCCCGACGACGTCGTCGTGCTCGACTGCGGCGCCGACCACCGCCTGCGCGACGCGGCCGCGTGGAGCGAGTTCTACGGCAGCGACCACGCCGGCACCTGGCCGTACGGCCTGCCCGAGCTGCCGCTCGCCGGGGGCGGCCGCGGCCGCGACGCCCTGGTCGGCGCCCGCCGGATCGCGGTGCCGGGCTGCTACCCGACGGCGACCTCGCTGGCCCTGGCGCCGGGCTTCGCGGCCGGGCTGCTCGAGCCCGACGACGTCGTCGTGGTCGCCGCCTCGGGCACCTCCGGCGCCGGCCGCAAGAGCTCGACGCACCTGCTGGGCGCCGAGGTGATGGGCTCGATGTCGCCCTACGGCGTCGGCGGCACCCACCGGCACACCCCCGAGGTGGAGCAGAACCTCTCCGCCGCAGCCGGCGAGCCGGTGCGCGTGGGCTTCACCCCCACCCTCGCCCCGATGCCCCGGGGCATCCTCGCCACCTGCACCGCGCGGCTGCGCAGCACCGGCGGCGCCCGCCCCGGCGCCGCCGCCGTCCGCGAGGCCTGGGCCGCCGCCTACGCCGACGAGCCCTTCGTGCACGTGCTGCCCGAGGGCCGCTGGCCGCGCACCGCCGACACCCTCGGCGCCAACACCGTGCTGCTCCAGCTGGCGGTCGACGAGCGGGTCGGCCGGGTGGTCGTCGTGGCCGCCGTCGACAACCTCACCAAGGGCACCGCCGGCGCGGCCGTGCAGTGCCTGAACCTCGCGCTCGGGCTCCCCGAGACCACCGGGCTGCCGCTGGTGGGGGTGGCGCCGTGAGGCTGGTCGAGCACGCCGGCGCGGTCTACGTCGTCCGCCTCCCCGCCGACGCGCCCGACCCGGACTGGGCCCGCGGCGGCCCGCTGGTCTCGGTCACCCGCACCGCCCACGAGCTCAGCGTGGTCTGCCCCGCGGCCGCCGTCCCCGAGCAGCTGCCCGGGCCGGTGCAGGGGCCGTTCGCGGTCTTCGAGGTGGAGGGCCCGCTGGACTTCGCGCTGACCGGCGTCCTCGCCGGGCTGCTGAGGCCGCTGGCCGACGGCGGCCTCAGCGTCTTCGCGCTGTCCACCTACGACACCGACTGGGTGCTCGTACCCGCGAGCAGCACGGCCGAGGCCCGCGTCGCCTGGCGCTCGGCCGGCCACGACGTCCTGGCGGCGGGAGCCGCCGCGCAGATCGAGGAGGTCCGATGAGCGTCACCGGTCCCGCCGGCTTCCGCGCCGCGGGGGTGACCGCGGGGCTCAAGGCCAGCGGCCGCCCCGACGTCGCGCTCGTCGTCAACGACGGCCCGCGCCACGACGCCGCGGTGGTCCTGACCACCAACCGCGTCCAGGCGGCCCCGGTGCGCTGGACGCGCCAGGCGCTGTCCGACGGCCGCTGCGACGCCGTCGTCCTCAACTCCGGCGGGGCGAACGCCTGCACCGGCCCCGCCGGCTTCGTCGACGCCCACGCCACCGCCGAGCACGTCGCGCAGCTGCTCGGCGCCGGCGCCGCCGACGTCGCGGTGTGCTCGACCGGGCTGATCGGCGAGCGGCTGCCGATGGAGCAGCTGCTCACCGGCGTCTCGGTCGCCGCCGCGAGCCTGTCCTCCGAGGGCGGCCCCGAGGCGGCCGGGGCGATCATGACCACCGACACCGTGCCGAAGCAGGCGCTCGTCACCCGCGACGCCGCCGGCGCGTCGTGGAGCGTGGGCGGGATGGCCAAGGGCGCCGGCATGCTCGCCCCCGGCCTGGCCACGATGCTCGTCGTGCTCACCACCGACGCCGTCGCCGAGCCCGCCGCCCTCGACGCCGCCCTGCGCGCCGCGACGCGCACGACCTTCGAGCGCGTCGACTCCGACGGCTGCATGTCGACCAACGACACGGTGCTGCTCCTGGCCTCGGGGGCCAGCGGCGCGCAGCCCGACGACGCCGCCCTGCAGGAGGCGGTCACCGCCGTCTGCGCCGACCTCGCCCGCCAGCTCGTCGCGGACGCCGAGGGTGCCAGCCACGACGTCGCCGTCGACGTCGTCGGCGCCGCGAGCGAGGACGACGCGGTGGAGGTCGGCCGCGCGGTCGCCCGCAGCAACCTGCTCAAGGCCGCGATCTTCGGCCAGGACCCCAACTGGGGCCGGGTGCTCGCCGCGGTCGGCACGACGTCCGCGGCCTTCGACCCCGACGCCCTCGACGTCGCCTTCAACGGGGTGCAGGTCTGCCGGGCCGGGGCGATCGGCGACGACCGCGCCGGCGTCGACCTGTCCGGGCGCGAGGTGCGGATCCGGGTCGACCTCCACGCCGGCACCGCGGAGGCCACGGTGTGGACCAACGACCTCACCCACGACTACGTCCACGAGAACAGCGCGTACTCGACGTGAGCACGCCCGTGAGCTCGACCGCCCCCGAGACCCTCACCGCCGCCGACAAGGCCGGCGTCCTCGTCGAAGCCCTGCCCTGGCTGCAGCGCTTCCGCGGCGCCCTCGTCGTCGTCAAGTACGGCGGCAACGCCATGGTCGACGCCCAGCTCAAGCGGGCCTTCGCCGAGGACATCACGTTCCTGCGCCTGGCCGGGCTGCGCCCCGTCGTCGTGCACGGCGGCGGCCCGCAGATCTCCGCGATGCTCGACCGCCTCGGCATCGCCAGCGAGTTCCGCGGCGGCCTGCGCGTGACGACGCCCGAGGTGATGGACGTCGTCCGCATGGTGCTCACCGGCCAGGTCGGCCGCGAGCTCGTCGGCCTGCTCAACAGCTTCGGCCCGCACGCGGTGGGCCTGTCCGGAGAGGACGGCGGCCTGTTCACCGCCGAGCGCCGCTCCGCCGTGGTCGACGGCGAGCCGGTGGACGTCGGGCTGGTCGGCGACGTCACGGCCGTCGACCCCACTGCGGTGCTGGACCTGCTCGAGGCCGGGCGGATCCCCGTGGTCTCCACGATCGCGCCCGACCGGGACAGCGCCGGTGTGCTCAACGTGAACGCCGACACCGCCGCGGCGGCCCTCGCCACGGCGCTGGGGGCGCGCAAGCTCATCGTGCTCACCGACGTCGAGGGCCTCTACGCCGACTGGCCCGACCGCTCCTCGCTGGTCAGCCGGATCACCGCCGACGACCTCGAGCGCGTGCTGCCCGGCCTGCAGTCGGGCATGGTGCCCAAGATGGAGGCGTGCCTGCGGGCCGTGCGCGGCGGCGTCGAGCGCGCGCACGTCGTGGACGGCCGCGCCCCCCACTCCCTCCTGCTGGAGGTCTTCACCGACTCCGGCACCGGCACGATGGTGGTCCCGTGAGCGCCCTCGACCCCGCGGCGCTCGCCGAGCAGCTCGTCACCCGGGTGGGCGCGGTGGCCGCCGGCAGCAGCGCCGACGTCCTGGCCCGCTACGCCGGCGCCGTCCTGGGCACCTACGGCACCCCGCAGCGGGTGCTCGTGCGCGGGGAGGGGGCGCTGGTCTGGGACGCCGACGGCCGCCGCTACGTCGACCTGCTCGGCGGCATCGCCACGGCGGTGCTCGGCCACGCCCACCCGCTGCTGACCGCCGCGGTGACCACCCAGCTCGCCACGCTCGGCCACGTCTCGAACTTCTTCGCCACCCCGGTGCAGGTCGCCCTGGCCGAGCGGCTGCTCGAGGTGCTGCGCGCCCCGGCCGGCTCGGGGGTCTTCTTCGCGAACTCCGGCGCCGAGGCCAACGAGGCCGCGTTCAAGATCGCCCGGCGCACCGGCCGGCCGCGCGTGATCTCCGCGCTCGGCGCCTTCCACGGCCGCACGATGGGCGCGCTGTCGCTGACCGCCAACCCCGCCTACCGCGAGCCGTTCGAGCCGCTGGTGCCGGGCGTGGAGCGGGTGCCCTTCGGCGACGTCGACGCCCTCGCCGCCCTGGTGGCCCAGGCGCCCGAGGAGGTCGCCGCGGTCTTCCTCGAGCCGGTGCAGGGGGAGGGCGGCGTGCTGCCCGCCCCCGACGGCTACCTCGCGGCGGCCCGCGAGATCACCAGCGCGGCCGGCGCGCTGCTCGTGCTCGACGAGGTGCAGACCGGCATCGCCCGCACGGGCGCCTGGTTCGCCCACCAGCTGCCCGGCCTGGGGCTGCCGGACGGCGTCCTGCCCGACGTCGTCACGACCGCCAAGGGCCTCGGCGGCGGCATCCCGATCGGCGCCGCGGTGGCGCTGGGGGAGCGGGTCGCCTCGCTGCTCGGCCCCGGCCAGCACGGCACCACCTACGGCGGCAACCCGGTCTCCGCCGCCGCCGGCCTCGCCGTGCTGCACGCCGTCGAGCGCGACTCCCTGCTGGACGCCGCCGCGACCATCGGCACGACGCTGCAGGCGTCCGTGGACGCGCTCGTGGCGCAGGGGGCTCCGCTCCTGCGCGGCCTCCGCGGCGCCGGGGCCCTGCAGGCCCTGCTGCTCGACGCCCCCGTCGCCAGGGCGCTCGCGGCGGCCGCCCTGGACGCGGGGTTCATCGTCAACGCCGTGGCCCCGGACGCCGTCCGCCTCGCCCCGCCGCTGGTGCTGACCCCCGCCCAGCTCGCGGAGTTCACCACCGCGCTGCCCGGGCTGCTGGAGCGGACCGCGGCCGCGACCACCCCGACCACCGGAGGTCCCACGTGACGCGCCACTTCCTGCGGGACGACGACCTCGCCCCCGCCGAGCAGGCGGAGGTGCTCGAGCTGGCCCTGCGCCTGAAGGCCGACCGCGCCGCCGGCCGCCTCGACACCCGTCCCCTCGACGGGCCGCGCGCGGTCGCCGTCCTCTTCGACAAGCCGTCCACGCGCACGCGGCTGTCCTTCAGCGTCGGCATCGCCGAGCTCGGCGGGTACCCGGTGGTCATCGACGCCGCCACGAGCCAGCTGGGGCGCGGGGAGCCCGCCGCCGACACCGCCCGGGTGCTCGAGCGCCAGGTCGCCGCGATCGTCTGGCGCACCTTCGCGCAGTCGGCGCTGGAGGAGATGGCGGCGCACAGCCGGGTGCCGGTGGTCAACGCCCTGACCGACCTGCTCCACCCGTGCCAGGTGCTCGCCGACCTGCTCACCCTCGCCGAGCGCACCGGCGGCGTCGCCGCCCTGCCCGGGCAGCGCCTCGCCTACCTCGGCGACGGGGCGAACAACATGGCCAACAGCTACGCCCTCGGCGGCGCCGTGGCCGGCCTGCACGTGCGGATCGGCACCCCGGCGTCCCACCTGCCCGACCCCCGCGTGCTCGACGCCGCCCGCGCCGTCGCGGCCCGCACCGGCGGCTCCGTCGAGGTCGTGCACGACGCCGCCGCGGCGGTGGAGGGCGCCGGCGTCGTCGCCACCGACACGTGGGTCTCGATGGGCCAGGAGGGCGAGGCCGCGGAGCGCTCCGCGCCGTTCCTGCCCTTCGCCGTGACGAGCGACCTCCTGGGCGGCGCCGCGCCGGGGGCCGGCGTCCTGCACTGCCTGCCCGCCTACCGGGGCAAGGAGGTCGCCGCCGAGCTCGTCGACGGCCCCGGCTCCTGGGTGTGGGACGAGGCCGAGAACCGCCTGCACGCCCAGAAGGCGCTGCTCGTGTGGCTGCTGGAGCGGGCATGAGCACCGCCGGCGCCGGCGGCGCGTCCGGGACCTCGGCCATCCCCGCCACCCGCACGGCGCGCCACGCCCGGATCGTCGAGCTGCTCGGGCGCACGGCCGTGCGCTCGCAGCCCGAGCTGGCCGACCTGCTCGCCGCCGACGGCCTCGTGGTCACCCAGGCGACGCTCTCGCGCGACCTCGTCGAGCTCGGCGCGGTGAAGGTCCGCTCCGCGCAGGGGCTGGTCTACGCCCTCCCGGCCGAGGGCGGGGACCGCACGCCCCGGCCCGCGGTGGGGGCCGGCGTCCTCGACGCCCGCCTGGCCCGCCTCGCCGAGGACCTCCTCGTCACCGCGGAGGCCTCCGGCGGCCTCGTCGTGCTGCGCACCCCGCCGGGGGCCGCGCAGTTCCTCGCGAGCGCCGTCGACCACGCCGCCCTGCCCGACGTCCTGGGCTGCATCGCCGGTGACGACACCGTGCTGCTCGTCGCCCGCGACCCGGCGGGAGGCACGGCCCTGGCCGAGCGGATGCTGGCGCTCGCCGCGGGCCGCACCCCTGACACCTCCTCCACCCCCACCCCGACCCAAGGAGCCCCCTCGTGACCGATCGCGTCGTCCTCGCCTACTCCGGTGGCCTCGACACCTCCGTGGGCATCGGCTGGATCGCCGAGCGCACCGGTGCGGAGGTCGTCGCCGTCGCCGTCGACGTGGGCCAGGGCGGCGAGGACCTCGAGGTCATCCGCCAGCGCGCCCTGGACTGCGGCGCCGTCGAGGCCTACGTCGCCGACGCTCGCGACGAGTTCGCCGACGAGTACTGCCTGCCGGCCCTGCAGGCCAACGCCCTCTACATGGACCGCTACCCCCTGGTCTCGGCGATCTCGCGCCCGGCGATCGTCAAGCACCTCGCGATCGCCGCCCGCCAGCACGGCGCGACCGTCGTGGCCCACGGCTGCACCGGCAAGGGCAACGACCAGGTCCGGTTCGAGGCGGGCATCGCCGCGATCGCGCCCGACCTCACCTGCATCGCGCCGATCCGCGACCTCGCCCTCACCCGCGACAAGGCGATCGAGTTCGCGGAGAAGAACTCGCTGCCGATCGAGACCACGAAGAAGAACCCGTTCTCCATCGACCAGAACGTCTGGGGCCGCGCGGTGGAGACCGGCTTCCTCGAGGACATCTGGAACGCCCCGACCGAGAACGTCTACTCCTACACCTCCGACCCGGCGACCCCCCGCGAGGCCGACGAGGTCGTCATCACCTTCGAGGCCGGGCGTCCGGTCGCGATCGACGGGGAGCCGGTCACCGTGCTCCAGGCGATCGAGCAGCTCAACGCCCGCGCCGGAGCCCAGGGCGTCGGGCGCCTCGACATGGTCGAGGACCGCCTGGTCGGCATCAAGAGCCGCGAGGTCTACGAGGCCCCGGGCGCGATCGCCCTCATCACCGCGCACCAGGAGCTCGAGAACGTCACGGTCGAGCGCGAGCAGGCCCGCTTCAAGCGCACGGTCGGCCAGCGCTGGACCGAGCTGGTCTACGACGGCCTGTGGTTCTCCCCGCTCAAGCGGTCCCTGGACGCCTTCATCGCCAGCACCCAGGAGCACGTCACCGGGGACGTCCGGCTCACCCTCCACGCGGGCACCGCGGTCGTCACCGGCCGGCGCAGCGGGCACAGCCTCTACGACCACTCCCTGGCCACCTACGACTCCGGCGACACCTTCGACCAGTCCCTCGCCAAGGGCTTCGTGGAGCTGTGGGGCCTGCCCTCGCGCATCGCCGCCGCCCGTGACGAGCGCGTCGCCGGGGCCGCCGGGGCCTCCGGGGTTCAGGGGTGACGGCTCCCGGGGGGGCCGGACCCGAGAGCGGCGCGCCGGTCTCCCTCTGGGGCGGCCGGTTCGCCGGCGGTCCGGCGCAGGCGCTGGCGGAGCTGTCCCGCAGCACCCACTTCGACTGGCGGCTGGCGCCCTACGACGTCACCGCCTCGATGGCCCACGCCCGCGTCCTCCACGGCGCGGGCCTGCTCACCGACGACCAGCTCGTCGGGATGCTCGGGGCGCTGGAGCAGCTGCTCGGCGACGTCCGCAGCGGCGCCTTCGGGCCGGCGCCGGACGACGAGGACGTGCACACGGCGCTCGAGCGCGGGCTGATCGAGCGGGCCGGGGCCGACCTCGGCGGGCGGCTGCGGGCCGGCCGCTCGCGCAACGACCAGATCGCCACCCTGCTGCGGATGTACCTGCGCGACGCCGGCCGGCGCCTGCGGGCGCTGCTGTCCGAGCTGGTCTCGGTGATCGCCGACCAGGCCGAGGCGCACGCGGGCGCCCCGATGCCCGGGCGCACCCACCTCCAGCACGCCCAGCCGGTGCTGCTCGGCCACCACCTGCTGGCGCACGCCTGGGCGCTGCTGCGCGACGTCGACCGCCTCGCCGACTGGGACGACCGCGCCGCCCTGTCGCCCTACGGCAGCGGCGCGCTCGCCGGCTCCTCCCTGGGGCTCGACCCCGAGGCGGTGGCCGCCGAGCTCGGCTTCGCCGGGTCGGTCGCCAACAGCATCGACGGGACGGCGTCCAGGGACGTCGCGGCCGAGTTCGCCTTCGTCGCGGCGATGGTGGGCGTGGACCTCTCTCGCCTGGCCGAGGAGGTCGTCCTGTGGGCGACGAAGGAGTTCGGCTTCGTCGCGCTGGACGACGCCTACTCGACCGGGTCGAGCATCATGCCGCAGAAGAAGAACCCCGACGTGGCCGAGCTGGCCCGCGGCAAGGCCGGCCGGCTGATCGGCGACCTCGCCGGGCTGCTCGCCACGCTCAAGGGCCTGCCGCTGGCGTACAACCGCGACCTGCAGGAGGACAAGGAGCCCGTCTTCGACGCGGTCGACACGCTCGAGGTGCTGCTGCCGGCGTTCATCGGCATGGTCGCCACGCTGCGCTTCGACACCGAGCGGATGGCCGAGCTGGCCCCGCAGGGCTTCTCCCTGGCCACCGACGTCGCCGAGCACCTCGTGCGCTCCGGCGTGGCCTTCCGGATCGCCCACGAGGTGGCGGGCGCCTGCGTGCGGGTGTGCGAGGAGCGGGGGATCGAGCTGGGCGACCTCACCGACGCCGACCTGGCGGCGATCTCGCCCGACCTCGGCCCGGACGTGCGCGAGGTGCTGACCGTGGCCGGCTCCCTCGCCTCGCGCTCGGGCCGCGGCGGCACGGCCCCGGTGCGGGTGGCCGAGCAGCTCGTCGAGCTGCGCGACGCGCTGGCCGCGCTCCGGCCGGTGTGAGCGCTCCGCTGGGCCGGTCGTTCTTCGACCGCCCGGTGCTCGAGGTGGCGGGCGACCTGCTCGGCCGCGTCGTCGAGCACCGGACGCCGGCCGGCGCGGTCGCCGTGCGGCTCACCGAGGTCGAGGCGTACGCCGGCCCCGGCGACCCGGGCTCGCACGCCGCGCGGGGGGTCACGCCCCGCACGGCCGTGATGTTCGGGGAGCCGGGGCACGCCTACGTGTACTTCAGCTACGGCATGCACTGGTGCGCCAACCTCGTCTGCGGCCCCGAGGGCACGGCCTCGGCGGTGCTGCTGCGCGGGGGAGAGGTGGTCGACGGCCTCGACCTGGCCCGCTCGCGCCGCCCGGCCGCCCGCCGCGACGTCGACCTCGCCCGCGGGCCCGCGCGCCTGGCCGGTGCCCTCGGGCTGACCGGCGCCGAGACCGGGGCCGACCTGTGCGCACCGGCCGCCGCGCTGAGGGTCCTGCCCGGCGCCGCGCCGCGGGGACCGGTGCGCTGGGGCCCGCGGGTCGGCGTCAGCGGGCCCGGCGGGGACGCCGAGCGCTACCCGTGGCGGTGCTGGGTCGAGGGCGAGCCCACCGTCTCGCCCTACCGGGCTGCGGCGCCGCGCCGGCGTCCGGCACGCTCGACCACGCCCGACCCCCGACCCGACCCACCCGAGGAGCTCTCGTGACCCACGTCCTGGACGACCTGCGCTGGCGCGGCGTGCTGGCGCAGACCACCGACGAGGCCGCCCTGCGCGCGGCCCTGGACGCCGGGCGGGTCACCTTCTACGTCGGCTTCGACCCCACGGCCCCGAGCCTGCACATCGGCAACCTCGTGCAGCTCATCACCGCCCGGCGCCTCCAGGACGCCGGCCACCGCCCGCTCGCGCTCGTCGGCGGCTCCACGGGCCTCATCGGCGACCCGAAGATGGCGGGGGAGCGGGTGCTCAACGACCCCGCCACCGTCGCCAGCTGGGTCGAGCGGCTGCAGCGCCAGATCGCCCCGTTCCTCTCCAGCGAGGGGCCCAACGCCGTCGTGGCGGTGAACAACCTCGACTGGACGGCGCCGCTGTCCGCGATCGACTTCCTGCGCGACGTCGGCAAGCACTTCCGCGTCAACCGGATGCTGGCGAAGGAGTCGGTGAGCGCCCGCCTGGAGTCCCAGGAGGGCATCAGCTTCACCGAGTTCAGCTACCAGATCCTCCAGGGGATGGACTACCTCGAGCTGTTCCGCCGCTACGGCTGCGTCCTCCAGACCGGGGGCAGCGACCAGTGGGGGAACATCACCAGCGGGGTGGACCTCGTCCACCGGGTCGAGCACGCGTCGGTGCACGCGCTGGCGACGACGCTGGTCACCAAGCCGGACGGCACGAAGTTCGGCAAGACCGAGACCGGCACGGTCTGGCTGGACCCCGAGCTCACCAGCCCCTACGCCTTCTACCAGTTCTGGCTCGCCGCCGAGGACGCCAAGGTCGACGACTACCTCAAGGTGTTCAGCTTCCGCCCGCGGGAGGAGCTGGAGGCGCTCGCGGCCGAGACCGCCGAGCGCCCGCAGGCCCGGGCGGCGCAGCGGGCGCTGGCCCAGGACGTCACCACGCTCGTCCACGGCGCCGAGGCCACCGCCCGGGTGGAGGCGGCCAGCGCGGCCCTGTTCGGCCGCGGCGACCTCGCGGCCCTCGACGAGGCGACGCTGCGCGACGCGGTGGCCGAGCTGCCGACGGCCCGCGTGGCGGCGGGGGAGCCCCTCGACGTCCCGCGCCTGCTCGCGGCGGCGGGGGTGGTGGCCAGCGTCTCCGCCGGGCGGCGCGCCGTCGCCGAGGGAGGGGCCTACGTCAACAACGCCCGGGTCGAGGACGCCGAGGCGCCCGTGGACCCCTCGGCCCTGCTCCACGGCCGCTGGCTGGTGCTCCGCCGCGGGCGCCGGACGCTCGCCGCGGTCGAGGTCGCGGCCGTCTGAGGCGGCCCCCCCGGGGGCCGGGCGCCGGCGCGCTCGGGCGTCCGGGAAGGAACGGGCGCGTGACCAGCGGGGATGCGCCAGACGTCCGGAACGCACCCCCCGGGTTTGACGACCGCGCTGCCCCGACGTAGTGTTCTACTCGTTCGCCCGGCAGGGAGGAACGGACACCGAGAGGTGGACGGGCCCCAGCGGGCGGGCCACCCGGCACGGAATCCAGCGGCCCACGCGGTCGTTGTAGTCTCGTGCCACGAACTGAAGCCCCGAGAACGGCTCGAAAGGCCGGGATCAGGTTGCGTCCGTTCTTTGAGAACTCAACAGCGTGTCAGTAGTCGATGCCAAGTTTCTGGTCGTCGTCTGCTCTGTGT
>NZ_JBZYWI010000093.1:0-12031 GCF_058932755.1 Quadrisphaera sp. DVD1 | reverse complement strand
GGGCCTGGGCGAGCGCCCTCACCCGGTCGCGGAAGGCGGCCTGGGACTCGGTGGTCGGATCGCTGGAGGTGGACACCGGGCAAGTGTCCCCGGAAGGTCAGCCCAGCGCGCGCTCGAGATCACCCAGGAGGTCCTCGACGTCCTCGATGCCCACGCTCAGGCGCACGAGGTCGTCGGGCACCTCCAGCGCCGATCCGGCCGTGGAGGCGTGGGTCATCCGGCCCGGGTGCTCGACGAGCGACTCCACCCCGCCCAGGGACTCCCCCAGGGTGAACACCTCGGTGCGCGCGCAGACCTCCAGGGCGGTCTCGACCGACCCGGTGCGGAACGCGACCATGCCGCCGCCGCGCCGCATCTGCCTCATCGCGACCTCGTGGCCGGCGTGCTCGGGCAGCCCCGGGTAGAGCACCGCGGTCACCTTCGGGTGCTCGAGCAGCCAGGCCGCGATCCGCTCGGCGTTGTCGCAGTGCCGCTCCATCCGCACCGCGAGGGTCTTCAGGCCGCGCAGCACCAGCCAGGAGTCGAACGGGCCGGCGATCGCGCCCATCGCGTTGTGGTGGAAGGCGATGGCCTCGGCCAGGCCGTCGTCCTGCCCGACGACCAGCGCGCCTCCGACGACGTCGGAGTGGCCACCGGCGTACTTGGTGGTGGAGTGCACGACGACGTCGGCGCCCAGGGTGAGCGGGTTCTGCAGGTAGGGCGTGGCGAAGGTGTTGTCCACCGCGAGGCGGGCGCCGGCGGCGTGGGCGATCTCCGCCGTGCCGGCGATGTCGGCGATGGTCAGGAGGGGGTTGGTCGGCGTCTCGGCCCAGACGAGCTTGGTGCGCCCGGGCTGCACGGCCGCGCGGACGGCGTCCAGGTCGCCGAGGTCGGCCGGGGTGTGGTCCACGCCCCAGCGCGAGAGCACCTTGGAGAACAGCCGGTACGTGCCGCCGTAGGCGTCGTCGGGGATGACGACGTGGTCGCCGGGGTCCAGCGCGGCGCGCAGCAGCGTGTCCTCGGCCGCGAGGCCGGAGGCGAAGGCGTAGGCGCTGGAGCCCCGCTCGATGGCCGCCAGGCACTCCTGGAGGGCGTCGCGGGTCGGGTTGCCCGAGCGGGAGTACTCGTAGCCGCCGCGCAGGCCGCCGACGCCGTCCTGCTTGTACGTGGAGGCGACGTGGATGGCGGGCACGACGGCGCCGGTGGCCGGGTCCGGCTCGGAGCCGGCGTGGATGGCGCGGGTGGAGAACCCGGCGTCCGCCCACTGCGCCGGCGCCGTGCCGCCGGACTCCTCGACGGAGCCGCTGAGCGGGACCTGGCCTGGCGTGCTGGGCTGCTCGATCACCCCTCGAGCGTACGACCCCGCCCCGGGTCGCCCGGGTCGGGATGCCCTGGGCGGCGTCCGGCGTTGCACCCTGCAGACGACCTCAGGAGGGGCACATGGCTCTGTTCACCCGCTCACCCAAGACGACGATGGTCTCCCGCGAGGACGCGCTGCCCGGCCACGAGGCGCGCCCGTTCTCGGTGCCCGCCCGCCACGCGGTGCTCGGCACGCCGCTGGAGGGCCCGTGGCCCGAGGGCACCGAGGTGCTCTACGTCGCGATGGGCTGCTTCTGGGGCGCCGAGCGCACCTTCTGGCGCCAGCCCGGCGTGGTGACCACCGCCGCGGGCTACATGGGCGGCTACACCCCGCACCCGACCTACGAGGACACCCTCACCAACCGCACGGGCCACACCGAGACGGTGCTCGTGGCCTACGACCCGGCCGAGACCTCGGCCGATCAGCTGATGCGGGTCTTCTGGGAGTCCCACGACCCGACGCAGGTCATGCGCCAGGGCAACGACGTCGGGACGAGCTACCGCTCGGCGGTCTACTGGACCACGGAGGCCCAGCGCCAGGCCGTGGACGCCACGCTCGACGCCTTCACCCCGCGCCTGCGCGAGGCCGGCTACGGCGAGGTGGCCACCGAGCTGCGCCCGGCCAGCGACGCCGGCCCGTTCTACTACGCCGAGGACTACCACCAGCAGTACCTGCACAAGGTGCCCAACGGCTACTGCGGCATCGGCGGCACCGGCGTGACCTGCCCGGTCGGCGTCGTCGGCGCCTGACCCCCTGGCGCCTCGCGGCGCCTCACGAACCGGTCGCCCCGGACGAGCGCGTGCCCCGCGCGGTCCGGGGCGGCTGCGCGTCCGGGCCCGGGCGGCCTCCGGGCGGCGTCCCGGGCGGCGTCCGCTCGGCTCCGGCGCACGCCCGTGGGCGGATCTGCACCCGCTCCCGACGCGCACGGGGTGGCCCCGTGCCCTCCAGACGGGCACAGGGGCGCCCCGCGCTCAGGAGGGGGGTGCGTCGGGCGGGCGCGGCTCAGGAGGCGCGGGGCGGCATCGCCAGGCGCGGCATGAGCACGTGCAGCAGCGGGCCGATCGCCAGCGCGTACGCCAGCGTGCCCACGCCGACGGTGCCCCCGAGCGCCCAGCCGGCGGCCACGACGAGCACCTCGGTGCAGCCGCGCACCACGCGCACGGAGCCGCCGGTGCGGGCGACCAGGCCGGTCATCAGGCCGTCGCGGGGGCCCGGGCCGAGCGCGGCGCCGACGTAGAGGGCCGTGGCCACGGCGTTGAGCAGGACGCCGCCGGCGACGTACCCGGCCGCCGCCGCGGCGCTGGAGGCGGCCGGCAGGACGGCGAGGGCGGCGTCAACCCCGGCGGCGATGAGCAGGACGTTGCTGATCGTGCCGATCCCCGGGCGCACGCGCAGCGGGATCCAGGCCAGGAGCAGCAGGACGCCGGTCACCAGGGTCACCGTGCCCAGGCTCCAGCCCAGCTGGAGCGAGGCGCCCGTGTGCAGGACGTCCCACGGCATCGCGCCGGCGTCCGAGCGCACGAGGAGCGCCATCGAGACCGCGAACAGCGCCTGCCCCACGACGAGCCGGAGCAGTCGGTGGGGCATCGACCAGCTGGGCACCCGGCCAGCCTGCCGTGTGGCGCGAGCGGCCCCCGCGACGGCCGGCGCGGAGGCGCCGCGCGTCACCGGAGGAGCTGGGCGGTGAAGGGCGACGAGGGCAGGGTGGCCTGGCCCCAGTCCTGGCGCGAGGCGGGACCCGGGCGGGTGCCGTAGCCGTCGTGGGCGACCGCGGCGGCGAGCCAGGCGCAGGAGACGAGGAGGACGAGGGCGAGAACGGCGAGAGCGACCATGGCTCTATCTTCGGCGCCAGGTGGCCTTCTCATCAGAGGCCAATCGTGGAATGATGGCCTGATGGTGGCCCCAGTGGACCGACCCGCGCCCGGCAGCCCCGGCATCACCGCCGACCGGCTCTCCACGCTCATCGGGCGCGACACCCTCACGCCCCCGCTCAACGCGAGCCTGGCCCACGCCGTCCGCGCGCTCGTGGCCGACGGCCGGGTGCCGGTGGGCGCCCGCCTGCCCGCCGAGCGCGAGCTGGCGGCGGCGCTGCAGGTCAGCCGGGTGACGGTCTCCGCGGCGTACCGGCGCCTGCGGGACGACGGCTGGGCCGGTGCCGCCCAGGGCTCGGGCACGTGGACGCGACTGCCGGACAGCAGCGGCGTGGTCGCCGCGTGGATCCCCGGCGCCGCGCGCGAGGGCCTGCTCGACCTGTCCTACGCCGCGCCGCCCGGCCCGCCCGAGGTCGTCGACGCCTACGCGGCCGCGCTGTCCGCCCTCCCCCGTCACCTGCCCGGCCACGGCTACGCCCCCGAGGGCCTGCCGGACCTGCGCGCCCGGATCGCCGAGCGCTTCACCGCCCGGGGGCTGCCCACGACGCCGGAGCAGGTGCTCGTCACCCTCGGCGCCAGCGGCGGGATCACCGCGGCGCTGCGGGCGCTGGCCGGCCCCGGCGAGCGCGTGCTCGTCGAGCACCCGGTCTGGCCCAACGCCCTCGACATCATCGCCATGCTGGGCGCCCGCCCCGTGCCGGTGCCCGTCGAGCACGGCCGCACCGACGCGTTCGTCACCGCGCTGCACCGCGCGGCCCGCCAGACCTCCGCCCGCGCCGCCTACCTGGTGCCGGACTTCTCCAACCCGACCGGCGTGAGCCTCACCGAGGGCGACCGGCGCCACCTCGTGGTCAGCATGCAGCAGCAGGACGTGACCGTCGTGGCGGACGAGACGCTCGTGGACCTCCCCCTGGAGGGCCAGGAGGTGCCGCCCCCGCTCGCCGCCTCCGGCCGCCCCGGCGCGGTCGTCACGGTCGGGTCGCTGAGCAAGTCGGTCTGGGCCGGCGTCCGGATCGGGTGGCTGCGCGGGGAGCCGCCGTTCCTCGCGCGGGTCGCCTCGGCCATGTCGCGCGACCACGGGTCGCTGTCGCTGCTGGACCAGCTCGCCGCCTGCGTCCTGCTCGACGGGCTGGACGCCGGCCTCGTGCGCCGGCGGGCCGAGCTGCGCACCCAGCGCGACGCGCTCGTGGCGGCGCTGGCCCGGCACCTGCCGGACTGGACCGTCCCGGTGCCCGCGGGGGGGCTGTCGCTGTGGTGCCAGCTGCCGGAGGGCACGTCGTCGTCGGTGCTGGCCGACGCCGCGGAGCCGCTGGGGCTGCGCCTGGCCACCGGGTCGCGCTTCGGCACCGGGCACGCCTTCGACGACCGGCTGCGGCTGCCGTTCACCCACGCCGCCCCGGTGCTCGAGGAGGCCGTGGAGCGCCTCGCCGCCGCGGCCCGCGGCGCCCGGGGCTCCGCGCCGCGCGCGGCGGCCCCCCTCGTGGTCTGAGGCGGGCCGCCGGGCGGCACGGCGTCAGCCGGCGAGGTGGGCCAGCAGGTCGGCGCGGGTGACCACGCCGGCGGGCTTGCCGTCGACCGCGACGAGGACGGCGTCGGCGTCCTTGAGCGCCGCGCGCAGGTCGTGCACCGACTCCCCCGCCCCCACGAGGGGCAGCGGCGCGTCCATGTGCTGGCCCACCGGGTCCGTCAGCTTCGCGGCACCGGTGAAGACGGCGTCCAGCAGGCCCTTGTCGGTGACCGAGCCCGCGACCTCCCCGGCCATCACCGGGGGCTCGGCGCCGACCACGGGCATCTGCGAGACGCCGTACTCGGCGAGGATCGCGATGGCGTCGTGCACCGTCTCGGTGGGGTGGGTGTGGACGAGCGCGGGCAGGTCGCCGGTCTTGCGGCGCAGGACGTCGCCCACGGTGCCGCCCTCGGCGTCCTCGGCGTCGAGGAAGCCGTAGGAGCGCATCCACCCGTCGTTGAAGATCTTGCCGAGGTAGCCGCGGCCGCCGTCGGGCAGGAGCACGACCACGACGTCGTCCGGGCCGAGCGTGCGCGCCACGCGCAGCGCCCCGACCACGGCCATGCCGCAGGAGCCGCCGACGAGCAGGCCCTCCTCGCGGGCGAGGCGGCGGGTCATGGCGAAGGACTCGGCGTCGGAGACCGCGACGATCTGGTCGGGCACGGACGGGTCGTAGGCGGGCGGCCAGATGTCCTCCCCCACGCCCTCGACGAGGTACGGGCGACCGGTGCCGCCGGAGTAGACCGAGCCCTCCGGGTCGACGCCGACCACGGTGACCGGGCCGCTGTCGCGCTCGGCCGAGGCGTCCTTGAGGTAGCGGCCGGTGCCGGTGATCGTGCCGCCGGTGCCCACGCCGGCCACGAAGTGGGTGAGCCGGCCCTCGGTGTCGGCCCAGATCTCCGGGCCGGTGCTGGCGTAGTGGCTGGCCGGGCCGTTGGGGTTGGAGTACTGGTCGGGCTTCCAGCCGCCGGGGATCTCGCGCGCGAGGCGGTCGGAGACCGAGTAGTACGAGTCCGGGTGGTCGGGGGGCACCGCGGTGGGCGTGACGACGACGCGCGCGCCGTAGGCCCGCAGCACGTCGATCTTGTCCTGGCCGACCTTGTCGGGGCAGACGAAGACGCACGAGTAGCCCTTCCGCTGGGCCACCAGCGCGAGCCCCACGCCGGTGTTGCCCGAGGTCGGCTCCACGATCGTGCCGCCGGGCTGCAGCTCCCCCGAGGCCTCGGCGGCCTCGACCATCCGCTCGGCGATCCGGTCCTTCACGCTGCCGCCCGGGTTGAGGTACTCGACCTTGGCCAGCACGGTGGCGCTGATCCCCTCGGTCACCCGGTTCAGGCGCACCAGGGGGGTGCCACCGATGACGTCGACGATGCTCTCCGCGTACTTCACCCCACCATCCTCCCAGGCGCCGGTCGCCCGGTCGCTGCCGGATGATGGGAGCGTGGCCGAAGCCGTCGTCGTCTCCGCCGTCCGCAGCCCGATCGGGCGCGCCTTCAAGGGCGCCCTGGCCGGCACCCGCCCCGACGACCTGACCGCCCACGTCGTGCGCGCGGCGCTGGACGCCGTCCCGCAGCTCGCCCTCGACGACCTCGACGACCTGCTCGTGGGCTGCGCCGAGCCGTCGGGCGAGGCGGGCGGCAACCTGGCCCGGGTGGTCGCCGTCCTGCTCGGCGCCGACCGCCTGCCCGGCGCCACCGTGAACCGCTTCTGCGCCTCGAGCGTGCAGACCACGCGGATGGCCTTCCACGCGATCCGCGCCGGGGAGGGCTCGGCGTTCGTCTCGGCCGGCGTCGAGGTGGTCTCGCGGTACGCCGCCTTCGCCGGCGCGGGGCAGAGCGGTGAGGACTTCCTCAACCCGGTCTTCGCGCCGGCCCGCGAGCGCACCGCCGCCCGGGCGGCCTCCGGGCGGGCGTGGAGCGACCCCCGCGCGCGCGGCGAGCTGCCCGACGTCTACGCGGCGATGGGGCAGACCGCGGAGGACGTCGCCTCCTGGACCGGCGTCTCGCGCGAGGAGCAGGACGCGTGGGCGCTGACCAGCCAGCAGCGCGCGGCGGCCGCCGCCGCGGCCGGCGCCTTCGCCGCGGAGATCACGCCGGTGCCCACCGCCGCGGGGCTGCTCAGCGCCGACGAGTCACCGCGCCCGGGCACCACCGCGGAGGGGCTCGCCGCGCTCGCGCCGGTCTTCCGCGAGGGCGGGACGGTCACCGCGGGCAACTGCTGCCCGCTCAACGACGGCGCCGCGGCCCTGGTCGTCATGTCCGACGCGCGGGCCCGCGAGCTCGGGATCACCCCGCTGGCGCGGGTGGTCGCCACCGGCGTCTCGGCGCTGAGCCCGGAGGTCATGGGCCTCGGGCCCGTGGAGGCCTCCCGCCAGGCGCTGGCGCGGGCGGGCATGACCATCGACGACGTCGACCTCGTGGAGATCAACGAGGCGTTCGCGGCGCAGGTGCTGCCCAGCGCGGCGCAGCTCGGGGTGGACCTGGACCGGCTCAACGTCCACGGCGGCGCGATCGCCCTGGGCCACCCGTTCGGCATGACCGGCGCCCGGATCACGACGACCCTGCTCAACGCCCTGGCCCGCCGCGACGGCGCGGTCGGGCTGGAGACGATGTGCGTCGGCGGCGGCCAGGGCATGGCCGTGGTCTACGAGCGGCTGAGCTGAGGCTCAGAGCGCGCGGCGCAGGGCGGTGAGCCGCTCCGCGAGGCCCTCCAGCGCCGGCGCGGCGGCCGGGTCGTCCTCCGGCAGCGCGGCCAGGGCGTCGGCGGCCAGGACGGCGAGCTGGTCGCCGAGGGCGGACGGGGACAGCGCCGGCACGGGACGCCGCACCCGCCCCTCGGCGTCCGCCGCGGCGTCGGCCAGGTGCTGGAGCACCGGGCGCACGCGGTCGGCCGGGGCGACGCCGTCCGGGCCCGGACGCGCCGACCGGGCGGGACCGAGCGCGGCCAGCCGGGTGAGGACCCGGTCCAGCTCGCGCCCGACCCGCCCGGTCGGCGTCGTGGGCTCAGCGATCACGCGACGGTGGCGTCACTCGCTCCCGCGGAGGATCGCGATGATCCGCAGGAACTCGATGTAGAGCCAGATGAGCGTCACGGCCAGGCCGAACGCCGCCGTCCAGGCGTAGCGCTGCGGGATGCCGTTGCGCACGCCCTGCTCGATGAAGTCGAAGTCGAGCACGAGGGACAGGGCGGCCAGGACCGCGCCGACCGCGCCGACGAGCAGCCCGAGGGCGCCCGTGCGGAAGCCCCCGCCCGCGCCGAACATCATGAAGACGAAGTTCACGAGGCAGAAGACGGCGTAGCCGAGGACCGCACCGAGCATGATCTTGCGGAACCGGGGCGTCGCCCGGATGGCGCCGCTGCGGTACAGCGCGAGCATCACGCCGAAGGTCGCGAACGTGGCCAGCGCGGCCTGCACGGCGACGCTGGGGCCGTCGATCCGCGAGTCGATGATCCAGCTGATGCCACCCAGGAACAGGCCCTGGAAGGCGCCGTAGGCGAGGATCAGCGCAGGCGAGGGCTCGCGCTTGAACGCGTTGACGAGGCCGAGGACCAGGCCGACGATCGCACCGATGATGGCCAGGCCCGGGTTCATCCACCCGAAGACCCCGCCCACGAGCACGGTGCCCAGGACCATCGCCGTGCGCATGACGACGTCGTCGTAGGTCATCCGGCCGGTCTGGGCCGGGCTCGCCGCCGGGGCGGCGTACAGGTCCTCCAGCGAGGGCGACGGCGCGGTCGTGGTGGACCGGTCGTCGAAGCCTGCGTAGCCACCGCGCTTGAACTGCGGAGCGTTGCGCAGAGCCGGGTTGTTGCTCTCCATCGACGTCCTTCCGACGCGAGACCGCGGGCGAGGTGCCGCGGGTGTCCCTAGGGTAATGCCTTCGTAAAGGTTCGTCATTCCCGCCACCCCGTCCGGCAGCCGGCGACCCGTGTCGATCATGGAGCAGCCAGGGGTTCGGGGGCACCCCCACCCCGGTCTTCTCCATGATCGGCGCAGAGGAGGCGGCGGGAGCCGTGCGGTGGTGCCCCCGGCGGGGTTCGAACCCGCACTGAGGCGCTTTTAAGGCGCCTGCCTCTGCCGGTTGGGCTACGGGGGCGGCTGCGGAGGGACCCGCGGACGCCGCGAGGGCCGCGCCGCAGCGTGCGGCGCGGCCCTCGGGCACTGCGGTGGTGCTGGTGGTGCTGGTCGTTCGGGGGCCGAGGATCAGGCCCCGGCCGCCCCGCCACCGGCCGGGCGCGGCGCCGGCGGCTTCACCGCGGAGGAGACGAACTCCTCGCGCGGGCGCTCCAGGCGGCCGAGGGCCACCGTGTCGCGGCGGAACGCGGCCTGGCCGACCCAGTCGAGCAGCACCCGGAACTTGCGGTTGAACGTCGGGATCGCCATCAGGTGGTAGCCGCGGTGCATGAGCCACGCCGGGACGCCCTTGACCTTGACGCCGTAGATCGTCGCCACGCCCTTGCCGATGCCCAGGGAGGCCACCGAGCCGGCGTACTTGTGCTTGTACTCGGCCACCGGCTCGCCGTGCAGGACGGCCACGATGTTCTTGGCCATCTGGCGCGACTCGCGCACCGCGTGCTGGGCGTTCGGCGCGCAGAAGCTGCCGGGCTCCTTGGTCAGGTCGGGGACGGCGCACGCGTCGCCGGCGCCCCACGCGCCCTCGACGATGCCGTCCTCGCCGGCCACCCGCAGGTCGGCGCGCACGGTGAGGCGGCCGAGCTTGTCGAGCGGCAGGTCGGTGCTGCCGAGCACCGGGTTGGACTTCACGCCGGCGGTCCACACCACGGTGTCGGTGTCGAACTCGGTGCCGTCGGACAGGACGATGTGCCCGCCCTCGCAGGACTTGAGGAAGGTCTCCAGGCGGCAGTCGATGCCGCGCTCGCGCAGCTGCTGCAGCGTCCAGGCGCCCATCTCCGGCCCGACCTCGGGCAGGATCCGGTTCAGCGCCTCGACGAGGACGAACCTGATCTCGGACTGGTCGATCGTCGGGTGCACCTTGACGGCGTCGCGGACGAGGTCCTCGAGCTCGGCCAGCGCCTCGATGCCGGCGTAGCCGCCGCCGACGAAGACGAAGGTCAGCGCGCGCTCGCGGGCCGGGCCGCGCAGGGACGACGCGGCGTCCAGGCGGTCGAGGATGTGGTTGCGGGTGGCCGTGGCCTCCTCGACCGTCTTGAAGCCGATGGCCGTCTCGACGAGGCCCGGGATCGGCAGGATCCGCGAGACCGAGCCGAGGGCGATGACCACGTGGTCGTAGGAGACCTCGAACTCCTCGCCCTGCTGCGGCTTGATCGTGGCGACCTTGTCCGCGTGGCGCAGGCCGGTCACGGCGGCGGTCACGACGTCCACGCCCTTGAGGTTGTGGCGGTGCGAGACCACCACGTGGCGCGGCTCGATGGAGCCCGCCGCCAGCTCGGGCAGGAACGGCTGGTAGGTCATGTAGGGGCGGGGGTCGACGAGGACGATCTGCGCCTCGGAACGGCTCAGGCGCTTCTGCAGCCCCATCGCCGTGTAGAGGCCGACGTAGCCGCCGCCGAGGATCAGGATGCGAGGACGACCGTTCGCCGCTGGGGGCGTGGTCTCCAGGGACGTGGTCGCGGTCATGGCAGCAGGGTAGAGAAACCCGCGCGCGCGCGGTGACGCGGGTCACCCCGGAGTCACCCGGACGCTCCTGCGAGGTCCACCGCCCGGGCCACGACGGCGTCGAGCATGGGCTCGGTGAGGCGGCCGGTGAAGGTGTTCTGCTGGCTCACGTGGTAGCTCGCCACGACGTGCAGGACCGCGGGCGGGGCGCCGTCCGGCCCCTCCCCCGCGCGCGCCAGGGCCACCTCGGCCCCGTGCCCGAAGCGCGGCCTCGGCCGCGGCACCCGCCAGCCCAGGCGCTGAGCGCAGGCCAGCGCCGAGCCCCAGGCGAAGCCGCCGAGGGCCAGCAGGACCCGCGGCCGCACCAGGGCCACCTCGCGGTCGAGCCACGGCGCGCACGCGTCGCGCTCCTCGGGGGTGGGGGCGTTGTCGGGCGGGGCGCAGCGCACCGGCGCGGCGATCCGGACGCCGCTCACGCGCTGCCCGTCGCCGGCGCGCTCGCTGCTCGCCTGCACGGCCAGGCCCGCGCGGTGCAGCGCCGCGAAGACCCAGTCCCCCGAGCGGTCGCCGGTGAAGATCCGCCCGGTGCGGTTGCCGCCGTGGGCGGCCGGGGCCAGCCCGACGACGAGGACGCCGCCGGCCGGGTCGCCCCAGCCGGCGATCGGGCGGCCCCAGTACGGCTGGTCGGCGAACGCGCGCCGCTTGGTGGCCGCGACGTCCTCGCGCCAGGCCACCAGCCGCGGGCACGCCCGGCACACCGACACGCGCGCGTCGAGCACCGCGAGGTCGGGCGAGGAGCCTGCGAGCGCGACGACGTCGTCGGGCGTGGCGGCGGCAGGGGTGCCCGGGGCGGCGGGGTCCTCGGGCCAGCCGGTGCCGGGGGGCACCGGGGAGGTGAACGGCTGCCCGGTGCCCGGGTGGGGCAGGGCTCGGGACTCGGGGCCGGCGGGCGCGTCCACCGGCCCCATGCTGCCGCCGTCAGGGCGCGGGCGCCGCCTCGGGGGCCGCCTCGGGGGCCGCCTCGGGGGACGGCGCCCCCACCAGGGCCGGCAGGGTCGGCTCCGGGCGCGGGACGTCGACCGCCGGGCCGCCGCCGTCCGCGTCGGCGCCGACGCGCAGCGGGTAGCTGTTCCAGCGCACCTGGCCCTCGGCGTCGACCGCGGGGCGGTAGTCGCGGGGCTGGCCGCCGGACCAGTCGGTGCGGTTCTCCTCCCCGACCTCCACGGGCCGGCCGTAGTCGTCGAGCAGCTGGACGCCGGTGAGCGGGTTCCCCTGCGCGTCGTAGGGGAAGAGGTTGGAGACCACCTGGCCGTCGACGTAGACGCCCGTGGACGGGGGGACCTCGGAGGTCGTCGTGCTGTAGTCGACGGCGCCCATCGGCACCGGGCCCGCCGCGGAGGCCAGCACCGGCAGGAGCACGATCGCGGCGACCGCGTTGGCCACGACGACGCCGCGCGGCGTCCAGGCGACCGCCGACCAGCGCCCGCGGCCGAGCTCGACGCTGGCCAGCGCCAGGACGAGGAGGACCACCAGGCCGCCGAGGCCGCCGGGCAGGACGCCGGAGGTCATGCCGGTGTCGCCGAAGAGCAGCTGCCAGACCACCCAGGCGCGCGCCAGCCACCAGGCGGGGCGCAGGGTGACCGCGAGGTCGCGCACCCACGGCCACCACCGCTGCCCGCGCACCGCCGCGGCGCTCTCGGCCCAGCCCTGCGCGAGGTCGGCGCGCACGACGGCCA
>NZ_JBZYWI010000092.1:0-12156 GCF_058932755.1 Quadrisphaera sp. DVD1 | reverse complement strand
CGCAGCACCCTGGGCGCCGCCGAGCTGTGGCTCGACCGCGCCAGCGGGCTGCCCCTCGAGGTCGCCCTGCTCGACCCCTCCGGGACGGCGGTGCTCACCTCCGTGTTCGAGCGGGTGCGGGTCGGCGAGCCCGACGCCGCGGTGCTGGTGCCTCCCGCGCCGGCCGGCGTCGTGCCCCGGGCGCCGGCGCCGGACCTCGCGCAGCAGGCCGACACGACCGCCCCCTGGCAGCTGCCGGAGCAGCTCGCGGGGCTGCCCGCGGCCGGCGGCGCCGAGAGCGGGGTCGCCGCCTACGGCACGCTGCTGACCCGCCTGGCGGTGGTGCCGCTGCCGCTGCGCCAGGGCCGGGAGGGGGTGCGGGCCGCCCGGGCTGCGGGCGCCGCCGAGCTGACCACCGCCGACTACTACGCCGAGGCGGTGCTGCTGCGCGCCGGGCCGCTCTCGGCGGCGCTGGTCGACGCCGGCGACGGTGCGCACGCCTACCTGGTGGCCGGCACGGTGGCGCCCGAGGTCGTCCAGGCCGCCGTCGACGCCCTGCTCGACGACCCGCTGCCGCGGCGCGCGCGATGAGCACGCGGGCGGGCACGGGGGCGGGCACGGCGTCGGGCGCGGAGACGGGCACGGGCCTCGCGATCCGCACCGAGGGCCTGACCAAGCGCTTCGGGCGCGTGCAGGCGGTCACCGACGTCGCGCTGGAGGTGCGCGAGGGCGACCGCTACGGGTTCCTCGGCCCCAACGGCTCCGGCAAGACCACCACGGTCCGCATGCTCCTGGGCCTCGTGCTGCCCACCCGGGGGCGCGCGCAGGTGCTGGGCGCGGACGTGCCGGGCGACCTGGCGCGCGTGCTGCCCGCCGTCGGGGCGCTGGTGGAGGGGCCCGCCGCCTACGGGCACCTGTCCGGGCGCGCGAACCTCGCCCTGGTGGACGACGCCGCGCCCGGCCCCGGCAGCCGGCGCGAGCGCCGCGCGCGGGTCGAGGAGGTCCTCGAGGTGGTGGGGCTGGCCCAGGTGGGGCGCCGTCCGGTGCGCGGGTACTCCCTCGGCATGCGCCAGCGCCTGGGGCTGGCCGCGGCGCTGGTCCGCCGCCCCCGCCTGCTCGTCCTCGACGAGCCGACGAACGGCCTGGACCCCCAGGGCATCCGGCGGGTGCACGACCTGCTGCTGGAGCTGTCCGCGGCCGGCACCACGCTCTTCGTCTCCAGCCACCTGCTCGCCGAGGTCGAGCAGCTGTGCACCCGCGTCGGCGTGATGGACCGGGGCCGCCTCGTCGTCCAGGACGACGTGGCGGCCCTGCGCGCCCCCACCGGGCGGGTCCTGCTCGCGGTGGGCGACCCGGCCGCCGCGCGGGCCGTGCTGGGACGCCGGGTGACCGGCGGCGAGGGCGGACGGCTCGTCGTCGAGGGCGCCCCGGTGGCCGCCGTGGTGCGCGAGCTCGTCGGGGCCGGGGTGGCCGTGGACGAGGCGGTCGCGGAGCGGCGCACGCTCGAGGACGTCGTGCTCGCGCGGACCACCGCGGTGGGGGAGGACCGGTGAGGGGCACGGGGGGAGGCACGGGGAGGGGCGCGCTGGCGGCGCTGGTGTCCGTGGAGCTGCGCAAGCTCGCGGGCCGCCCGCGCACCTGGGTGAGCATCGCGATGCTGTGCCTGCTGCCGGTGCTCGTCGCGGTGCTGCTCGCGGTGACGGACGTGGCGCCGCGCCCCGGCGCCGGTCCGGCGTTCCTCTCCGCGGTGCTGGCCAACGGCGAGCTGTACCCGGCGGCCGCCCTGGGCATCGTCGTCCCGGTCTTCCTGCCGATCGCCGTCGCCGTCGTGGCCGGCGAGGCCGTCGCCGGAGAGGCGGCGTCGGGCACCCTGCGCTACCTGCTCGTGCGCCCGGTGGGGCGCACCCGGCTGCTGGCGGCCAAGCTCGTCTCGGTGCTGGCGTTCACCCTGGTGGCGGTCGTGGCGGTCGCCGCGACGGCGTGGGTGACCGGGGTGCTGCTGCTGGGGGACGCTCCTGCGGGCACGGCGGTCGCGGCGACCACCGTCTCCGGCTCACCGCTGACCACGGCCGACCTGCTGTGGCGCACCGGCCTGGTGATGGGGTACGTGACGCTGTCGATGATGGGCGTGGCGGCCCTCGCGCTGCTGCTCTCCACCCTCACCGACTCCCCGCTGGCCGCCGCCCTCGGCGGCCTCGGCCTGCTCGTCACGAGCACCGTGCTCGTCGCCCTGGACGCCGCGGAGGCCGTGCGCGACCTGCTGCCCACGCGCTACTGGCTGGCCTGGGTCGACCTGTTCCGCGACCCGGTGCTGTGGACGGACGTGCAGCGGGGCCTGCTCGTGCAGGCCGGCTACGTGGTGGTGCTCGTGGGCGCCGCGTGGGCGAACTTCACGACGCGCGACATCACGAGCTGAGCAGCTGGGCGCCCCGGGCCCGCAGCGCGGCGCACTCGGACGCCGGCGGGGCCGCGGCCAGCGGGTCCGGCCCCAGCGCCCGCTCGACCAGGGCGACCACGAGGGGGTCGCCGGGCAGCTGCCCGTGGGAGGTCGTGGCGTCGGCGCAGACCGCCTGGAGCGGGACGGAGACCGCGCCGGGCAGCGCGGACGCGGTGGCCGGCGGGGTCGAGACCTCGTCCGCCGCGCTCCACACGGTGGTCCAGCGCGTGCCGGCGTCCTGCCCCGGCGTGGCGGGCAGGCCGGTGAGCAGGTCGCTGCCGGGCGCCAGTTGCCGGCAGGCCAGCGGGCACTGGTCGGGGAGCAGGTCGCCGGCCAGGGCGGCGAGGTCGGTGCCCGAGTGCGGGGTGCCGAGGGTGACCACGCGGCGGGCGGGCTCGCCCTCGCCCGGGCCGCTCAGCCACAGCCGGGCCACGACCCCGCCGGCCGAGTAGCCGACCACGTCGACCGAGGGCGCGCCGCCGGCCAGGGCCGCCCGGGCCGCGGCGTCGACCTGCTCGGCCTGGCCAGCGAGGTCGCCGGTGCCTCCGTCCACGGCCGGCACCACCACGGCGTCGCGCCCCGAGGCGCGCAGCGCGTCGGCCAGCACCCCCAAGGCGACGGTGCTGCCGCCGTAGCCGGGCACGAGCAGCACCGCGCCGGGCACGTCCTGGGCCACCGGCGCGCCACCGGCGGCGCCGTCGGCTCCCGCCGCCCGGTCGCTGCCGCCGGGGTCGCGGCCGAGCACGAGCGCCAGGGCGGCGACGAGCACGAGGACGAGCGCGCCCGCTGCGAGCACGAGCCGTCGGCGGGGGGCCACCGGCCCATCCTTCCCCGGCCCGCGCGCACGGGCCCGGCGGGCCCGGCGGGGCTTGGGGCCGGCGGGCGGTGTCTGCGATGGTGGAGGGTCCACCCCGCCCCTTCCTCCGGAGGCACGCCCCACCCCATGGTGATCGACCTGCGCACCACCTCGTCCCTGCTCGCCTCCACCGCCGTGGACGGCGCCGGGCAGCACGACCTCGACGGCGGGGAGACCGCCGGCCTGCTGCTGGACGCGGCCGTGGCCGCCGTCGTCGCGCTGGTCGTGGCCGTGCTCGTCCACGTGGTCGTGACCCGCCTGGGGCGGCGCTCGGTCGTCGTCAGCGACCTCTCCCGCCGGGCCCGGGCCCCCTTCCGGGCGCTGCTCGTCGTGCTGGTGCTCCACCAGGTCGCCCTGGGCTCGGACGGGTCGGACGACTGGCTCGACGTCGCCCGCTCCGCGCTCTCCCTGGCGCTCATCGCCTCGGTCGGCTGGCTCGTGGCGGTGCTGGCCTACGTGGGCGAGGACCTCGTGCTGGCGCGCTACCCGGTGGACGTCGCGGACAACCGCCACGCCCGTCGGGTGCGCACGCAGGCGGGCTTCCTGCGCCGGTTCGCGGTGGTGGTCGTCGCCGTCCTCGTCCTCGCGGCGATGCTGCTGAGCATCCCCGGCGCCTCGAGCCTCGGCGCGGGGATCTTCGCCTCGGCCGGTCTGCTGTCGGTGGTCGCCGGCCTGGCCGCGCAGACGACGCTGGCGAACGTCTTCGCCGGGCTGCAGCTGGCGTTCACCGACGCGCTGCGCGTGGACGACGTCGTCGTGGTCCTGGAGGAGTGGGGCCGGATCGAGGAGATCACCCTCACCTACGTCGTGGTGCACCTGTGGGACGACCGCCGGCTGGTCCTGCCCTCGACGTACTTCACGTCCACGCCGTTCCAGAACTGGACCCGCAAGGACTCCGAGCTGCTCGGCGTCGTGACCCTCGACGTCGACTGGGCCACCGACTTCGACGCCATGCGCGAGGAGCTGCGCCGGGTCGTGGAGGCCGACCAGCTCTGGGACCGGCGGGTCAGCGTCCTGCAGGTCACCGACGCCGTCGGCAGCTACGTGCAGGTGCGCATCCTCGTCTCCGCCCAGGACGGCCCCACCGTGTTCGACCTGCGCTGCCACGTGCGCGAGGCCATGGTCCGCTGGCTCATGGCCTCCAACCCCGAGGGGCTGCCGCGGCTGCGGATCGACGCGGGCGGCGCGCTGCCGGCCACCGCCGGCGCGGCCGAGGAGCCGGAGGCCCGGCACGGGCCTCCCGGGCCCCCGGGCCCCGCCGGCCCGGCCGGCCCCCCGGGACCCGCCGCGCCGCCGCGCACCCCCGCCACGACGCTGCTGCCCGCCGTCGCGGCGCGGTCCCCGCGCGACGACTCGCTGTTCACCGGCAGCCTGGCCGCCGTGGAGCGCTCGCGGCACTTCACCGGGCCGAGCGAGACCGAGCGCGCGGAACGGGCTGAGCGGGAGGAGCGGGACGACGAGCAGACCCGGCCCCTGGCCTGGCCGGACGAGCGCCCGCGCTAGGGCTCAGCCGAGCCAGTCCAGCACCGCGGCCGCCGTCCAGGACTGCTGCATGCTGCCCAGCGGGGCGCCGGTGAACGGCTCGTAGTACTCGGCGAACGAGCCGTCGCCGACCAGCCGGAGGCCCTCCTCGCGCAGCCCCGCGGCCCGCTCGGCCCAGCCGCGGCGGGCGAACGCCCAGCTGAACAGCCAGGCCGTCACCGGCCAGATCGGCCCGCGCCAGTACTCGCGCGAGCGGAAGGCGCCGGAGACCGGTGAGGTCGACGGCGGCAGCGCCGCGACGAGGTCGGGGTGCCCGCACCACCGGGGCCCCTCGAAGAGCCGGGCCAGCGCCCGCTCGGCGTCGCGCGGCAGCCCGCCGCACAGCAGGGGCGAGAAGGACGCGAGGGTCTCGGAGGGGATCCAGGCCAGGGTCTGCAGGTCGCGGTCGCGGGCGACCCCGGCGCGCGCGTCGGTGGTGCTGGCCACCCCGCGGCGGAACCGCTCGGCGTAGCCGTGCAGCTCTCGCACGTCCGCGTGCGGGCGCGAGTGCTCCTCGCCGATGGTCGCGAGCACGTCGGACGCCAGGGCGAACACGGCCGAGACGAAGACGTCCTGGACGGCGAAGCTGAGGCCCGAGCGCATCGCCTCGTCGTCGTAGCCGACCGCGCGCATCTCCTCCACCAGCCACAGGTAGCGGTCGTACTCGCGGTCGGTGGGCCGCTGCGCCTCGTCGTCGACGACGGCGGTGTCGAGGCGCTGGTAGGGCGGCACGTGACCCGGCTCGACGCGCGCGTAGGGGCCGTCCCACCGCGGGGAGTTGTCCATCCCCGACTCCCACCCGTGGTAGAGCGTGACGAGGCCGTCGCCGAGCGGGTCGCGGGCCGTGGCCATCCAGCGGTGCCAGCGCACGAGGTCCGGCCAGCGGCGGTCGAGGAAGTCGGTGGCCACCGCGCGGGTGGTCCGGCCCCGGCGGCGGGCGTGGTCGAGGACGCGCTGGACGGCGATGGCGTGCACCGGGGGCTGGGTGATGCCGGAGGTCGCGACCCCGGCCGGGGCGTGGGCGGCCAGCTCGCCGCACCCCCACCGCTCGGCGCCGGGGAAGTACCCGCCCACCCCGGGCGCGAAGACGATGTGCGGCACCATCCCGTTGCTCCACTGCGCCGACAGCAGGGTGTCGAGCTCGAGGACCGCGCGCTCCACGCTGAGCGAGGACAGCCCGACCGCCACGAACGCCGCGTCCCAGCTCCACATGTGCGGGTACAGCCGCGGCGCCGCGGTGGTCATCGACCCCAGGTCGTTGCCGCGCAGGAGGTAGGCGGCCCGGGCGGCGAGCTGCGTGGGGGTGAAGCGGACGGCGGGCACCGGCACGTCCTACCCCCGCCCGGCGCGGCGCGGAGGCGCGGGGGCGGGCGCCGGCTCAGTCGTCATCGACTCGTGACGTCGCCGTCCCGGGCGACGGCAGCGTCGGCATGTCCCGCGGCACCAGGAGCGCGACCTCGTGGTCGTCCAGCCCGGCCACCTGGAGCAGGTCGACCGTCGTCGAGCGCACCTGGGCCAGCACCACGTCGGAGGACAGCGTGGAGCGGGGGACGTCCACCGACGCGCGCGCCACGGCGGCCAGCGCCTGCACGGCTGCGGTGGGGTCGCGCACGGCGGCGAGGTCCTCGCCCAGGCGCAGCGAGGCCGCCGCCAGGGCGTCGACGAGGTCGAGCAGCGCGCGCGGGACCGGCTCGCCCCGGTCCGTGGTCACGGCCAGGCGCCGGGCGAGCACCCGCACGTTGCGCACCGCGCGGTCCAGCGGCTCGGCCAGCGCCGCGACGCTGCGCACGCCGTGGCCCGCGCGGCGGCGGAACGGCGAGACCCGCAGCACCTCCAGCCCGTCCGCGGCCGCGGCCCGCAGGGCGTCGAGGCGGGCCTGGGTGCTGCGGGCGTGCTCCAGGGCCTCGCGCGCCCGGTCGGCGTCCTGGGCGCGCGCCGCGGCCGAGGCCTCCCACAGCAGGTCGGCCACCTCCGACAGGAGCGCTGAGGCCAGCCGCAGCGGCCGGCGCAGCGGGGCGGCGGGGGCGAGCGCGGCCAGCGCCAGGGCGACCGCGCCGCCGGTGACGGCGTCCAGCCACCGGTCGAGCCCGGCGGCGGGCCCGGTGACGAGGGTGGTGACGAACACGCCCTGGATCGCCGCCTGGTTGATCATGAGGACGCCGGCGCGCAGGAAGATCGCGACCGCCTGGCCGAGGGCGACGACGAGGGCGATCTGCCAGACCCCGCTGCCCGCGACGTGGACGAGCAGGTCGCCGATCAGCACGCCGACCGCGACGCCGACCACGACCTCCCCGACCCGGCGCAGCCGGTTGCCGTAGGAGACCCCCAGGGCCACCACGGCGGCGACGGGCGCGAAGATCGGCTGGGGGTGGCCGAGCACCTGCTGCGCCAGGAGCAGGGCGAGGGCGGCGCCGAGCGAGCACTGCGCCACCTGCCAGCCGTGCTGGCGCACGCGATCCAGCCGTCCGCGCAGGTCCACGCCCCGATCCTGCCCCAGCCCGCGCTCAGGTGCGCAGGACGACGTCGGCGCGCGCGGCGGTGCCCTCGGCGGCGAACAGCGCGCGCTCCTGGACGGCCCAGCGCTCCCAGTGCGGGCGGTACGCCTCGCCGTCACGGGCCAGGCCGCGCGCCATCCGCACCTCCGGGGCGGCCTCCACCCACACGAGCAGCGAGACGAAGGGGGCGCAGGCCCGCGACCCGGCGCTCACGCCCTCGACCACGAGCACGTCCCCGGCCGGCACCGGCACGCGCTCGGCCGGTAGCGAGGCCACCCAGTCCCACCGGTGGTACCCCGCGGGCGCGCCGGCGGCCAGGGGCGCGAGGACGCCGTCGACGAGCAGCGGGACGGCCTGGGCCAGGCCGTCCCAGCCGGGGTAGACGTCGTCGAGGTGCAGCACCGCCGCGTCGCACCCCCGGCCCTCGAGCGCGGCGTGCAGCGCGCCGGCCAGGGTGGTCTTGCCCGAGCCGCTCGGCCCGTCCACGGCGACCACCCGGGTGCCCCCGGCCCGCGGCGGCCGGGCGAGCGCCAGCGCGGCGAGGGCGTCGGGGTCCGCGGGGCCTGCGTGCACGGGGCGGGACGCTACCGAGGCGCTCGCGGGCGGCCCTCTAGCCTGGAGCCGTGAGCCTCGCCGTCCGCGTCATCGCCTGCCTGGACGTCGACGCCGGGCGCGTCGTCAAGGGCGTCAACTTCCAGGGGCTCGTCGACGCCGGCGACCCGGTGGAGCTGGCCGCCCGCTACGACGCCCAGGGCGCCGACGAGCTGACCTTCCTCGACGTCACCGCCTCCTCGGGGGAGCGGGAGACGACGTTCGACGTCGTGCGGCGCACCGCCGAGCAGGTGTTCATCCCGCTGACCGTCGGCGGCGGCGTCCGCTCGGTCGCCGACGTCGACCGCCTGCTGCGCGCCGGGGCCGACAAGGTCGGCGTCAACACCGCGGCCATCGCCCGGCCCGAGCTGGTCGCCGAGATCGCCGACCGCTTCGGCAACCAGGTGCTCGTGGTCTCCCTCGACGCCCGGCGCTGCCCGCCCGGCACGTCCACGGCGTCCGGCTACGAGGTGACCACCCACGGCGGCCGGCGCGGCACCGGGCTCGACGTCGTGGAGTGGGCCGCGCGCGTCGCCGAGCTCGGCGCCGGAGAGCTGCTCCTGAACTCCATGGACGCCGACGGCACCCGGGCGGGCTTCGACCTGGAGATGATCGCCGACGTGCGCGCCGCGGTCGGCGTCCCGGTCATCGCCAGCGGGGGAGCGGGCGCCGTCGAGCACTTCCCGCCGGCCGTGGCCGCGGGCGCGGACGCCGTGCTGGCGGCCAGCGTCTTCCACTTCGGCACGCTCACGGTCGGCGACGTGAAGGCGGCGCTGCGCGCCGACGGCCGCGAGGTGCGCTGACGCCGGTCACCGACCGCTCCCTGGGCGATGAGTCCTGGGCGCCGGCGCGGTCTGACCCCGCATGACCGACACCCAGGAAGCCCGGACCACCGCCAGCACGCTCACGGAGATCAGCGTCGTGATGTTCGCCGTCACCGACCAGGACGCCGCGCGCGACTTCTACACCGAGAAGCTCGGCTTCGAGGTGCGCAGCGACTCGCCCTTCGGCGAGCACGGCGACATGCGCTGGCTGGAGGTCGCCCCGCCGGGGTCGCGGGCGCGGCTGGCCCTGAACCCGCCGATGGGCGGCGCGTCGGGCGGCGGCGGCGTGATCGGGGTCGAGTCGCCGGACGTGCTCGCCGAGCACGCGCGCCTGAGCGCCCTCGGCGGCATCGACCTCGACCCGGCGCCGATGCGCGAGCCCGGCGCCCCGCTGCTGTTCATGCTGCGCGACCCGGACGGCAACGTCGTCGTCGTGGTCGAGCCGACCTGAGCCCCGCCGTCAGGCGCTGGCGGGGCGGAAGACGAACCTGCGCGAGGCCCAGAAGCGGGTCGCGGTGGCGGCGGCCAGGCCGAGCACGTTGGCGGAGAGGTTGTCGGCCAGCGCGGTGTCCAGGTGCAGCACGTAGCGGCTGAACGACAGGCACAGCAGCGGGATGAGCATCGAGCCCGTGTTGACCAGCAGGTAGTTCAGCCGCCCGCCCGCGACGCCGACCGGGGTGCGCGAGCGGAAGGCCCACGCCCGCACGCCCCAGTAGCTGACGATCATGCCGAGGAAGTTCGCGAGGCAGTAGGCCACCAGCGGCGAGCCGTGCATCGGCCCCGGCCCGTCGCCGCGCAGGCCGTGGACGAGGCCGTTGAAGACCACGAGGGCGACCAGGGTGGCGGCGCCGCCGACGATGAGGAACCGCACGGCCTCCCGCACGGCGCGTGCCGGTCGGCGGGCCATTCCGGCGAGCATAGGCGGGCGGCGCTCGCGCTCCGGCGCGGGCCGGGCGGCCTCAGACCGCGAGCGGGGTGCCGGCGAGGGCCGCCACCGCGGCCTCCGGGCCGGTGACCTCCACCTGCGCCACGCTCGTGCGGCCGAAGGCGTGCAGCAGCAGCTCCTCGGCGCGCCCCGTGAGCACGGCGCTCTGCTCGCCGCGGCGCGCCACGGTCCGCGGCCCCGCGGGCACGACGAGGACGACGCCGACCGGGCAGCGGCGGTAGAGCAGCCGGGCGGTGCGCCGCAGCGACCTCCACAGCGCCTCGGACTGGCCCGGGCGCAGCGGCTCGGGCCGCCAGCCCGGCCGGGCCCGCACCACGTCCTGGGCGTGCACCCAGAACTCCACGGCGTTGGCGGCGGCCTCCGCGCCGGGCAGCGCGAAGGGGCTCCACCGCGAGGGGCCGGAGCGGAACCGGCCCACGAGCTCCTCGAACGGCAGCGCGGCCAGCTCCGCCTGCAGCTCAGCGGCGCGCTCGGCCAGCGCGGGCAGCCGCTCCGCGAGGGCGACGGCGAGCGCCGCGTCGGGCCGGGCCTCGCGCAGGACCAGGTGCACCGCCAGGTCCCGCACGGTCCAGCCCTCGTCGAGGGTCGGCGCGTCCGGGTCCGCGGCCAGCAGGACGTCGGCCAGGTGCTCGCGGTCGGGGCTCGCCATGGCGCCATCCTCCGCCGCCGCCGACCGGGGCGCTCGTCAGCAGGTGGGTGCCTGCGGCCACGGGTGAGAGGATGGAGGCGATGAGCGGCACCTTCCTCCACGGCATGCGGGTCCTGTTCCGGGGGGCGCGCGAGGAGCCCCGGCCGTTCGCCCTCGCCGTGGCCGGCAGCGCCGTCTACGGCGCGGGCACCGCGGCCGGGGGCTACGTCGTGGGCCGGGTCACCGACACCGTGGTGGTCCCGGCGTTGACCGGCTCCGAGCCGGTCAGCGCCGGCGACGTGTGGAGCGCCGGCGCGCTCATGGCCGCGGTCACGGTCGTCACGGTGGCCGGCGTGCTGGTCCGCCGGATCGCCGCCGGCGCGACGATGTACGCGCTGCAGGCCCGCTACCGGCGCCTGCTCGTGCGCCGCTACCTCGACCTGCCGCTCTCCTGGCACCACGCCCACCCCGCCGGCCGCCTCCTGGCCACGGCCGGCTCCGACGTGGAGGCGACCTGGCAGGCGATGGCGGTGCTGCCCTTCGCCCTCGGCGTCGTGGTGATGCTCGCCGTGGCCGGCGTCCTCATGGTCCAGGCCGACCCGGCGCTGGCGCTCGTGGGCCTGGTCGTGCTGCCGCTGCTGGTCGTCGCCAACGTCTTCTACTCGCGCCGGATGTCGCCGCGGGTCAGCGCCGTGCAGCGCCTGCGGGGCGAGGTCTCCGGCGTCGCGCACGAGAGCTTCGAGGGCGCCCTGGTCGTCAAGACCCTCGGCCGCAAGGACGAGGAGGTGCGCCGCTTCGCCACCACCGCCCAGGACCTGCGCGACGCCAACGTCGCAGCAGGGCGCGTGCGGGGCACCTTCGAGCCGCTCATCGAGGCGCTGCCCAGCCTGGGCACGCTCGCGGTCCTCGCGGTGGGCACGGCGCGGGCGGTGGGCGGTGGCACCTCCACCGGCGACGTCGTCGCGGTCGCCTACCTGCTGAGCCTCATCGCCTTCCCGATCCGCTCGATCGGCTGGGTGCTCTCCGAGCTGCCGCGCACCGTCGCCGGCGAGGAGCGCCTCCAGGCGGTGCTGCGCGCCACCACCCTCACGCCGTGGGGCACGGGCGCCGCGACCGGCTCCGGCCCGGCGGGCCTGGGCGTGCGCGGCGCGGGCTACCGGCACGCGCCGGCCGAGGGGCCCGAGGGCGCGTCCGGGCCCGCGCCCGCCCCGGCGCTGAGCGACGTCGACCTCGACGTCGCGGCGGGCACCACCGTGGCCGTGGTCGGCGGCACCGGCGCGGGCAAGTCGACCCTCGCCGGCCTGCTGGTGCGCCTGGTCGACCCCACCTCGGGCGCCGTGCTGCTCGACGGCGTCGACGTCCGCGACCTCGCCGAGGGCGCCGTGGCGGGGGTGGCCGCCCTGGTGCCGCAGTCGACGTTCGTCTTCGACGACACGGTGCGCGGCAACATCGCGCTGGGCCTGCACGTCGACGACGACACCGACGCGCCGCCGGAGCTGCGCGTGGACGACGCCCGCGTCTGGGAGGCGCTGCGCCTGGCCCAGGCCGACGGGTTCGTCGCGGCCCTGCCGCAGGGCCTGGACACCCGGGTGGGCGAGCGCGGCTCGTCCCTGTCCGGCGGCCAGCGCCAGCGCCTGGCCCTGGCCCGCGCCCTCGTGCGCCGCCCCCGGCTGCTCGTGATGGACGACGCCACCTCCGCCCTCGACCCCGCGGTGGAGCGGGCCGTGCTGGACGGCCTGCGCGAGTCCGGCACCGGCACGACCGTGGTCGTCGTCGCCTACCGCCCCGCAACGATCGCCCTGGCCGACGAGGTGGTCCACCTCGAGCGGGGCCGGGTGGTCGACCGCGGCCGGCCCGAGGAGGTCGCCGCCCGCGACGC
>NZ_JBZYWI010000091.1:0-12340 GCF_058932755.1 Quadrisphaera sp. DVD1 | reverse complement strand
TTGATAATTTGTCGTCGGCAGTGGCAGATGTGTATAGGGGACAGCGCCCGTAGCGGGCGCGCGGGGCCGCCCGCGGGGTGCGGTGGGCCGTGCGGCCGCCGGCCAGGCGGGCCCGGAGCGGGGCGAGCGTGTCGTTGCTCAGGTGCCCGGACCAGACGAGGTCCCACAGCACCGCGGTCAGCGCGGCGTCGTCCGTGGAGCCCACCGCGTCGGACAGCGCCCGGAAGAAGTACGCGCCGCCCCCGGCCAGGGCCTGGAGCACCGCGGTGTGGGCGTCGGTGAGCTCGAGGTCGCCCTCCGGCTCGGGCAGGGTCACCGGCGCGGCGTCGGCCAGGTGCAGGGAGACCCAGCCGTCGTCGCCCGGCAGGGCGCCGTGGCCGCGCCAGAGCACCTCCCCGGCCGCGGTGAGCTCGTCGAGCATCGCCGGGGTGTAGCGCTCGACGCGCACCGGCAGCACGAGGGCCTCCACGGCGCTGGCGGGGACCACCGCGCCGGCGAGCTGCTCGACCACGCGCAGCACCCCGTCGGCGCCGCGCAGGCGCGAGCCGACGCCCTGCCAGCTCGGGAGGAAGCGCGCGAGGTCGCGCGGCGGCACGGGCTCGACCTCCGCGCGCAGCGCGGCGAGCGAGCGCCGGCGCAGCAGCCGCAGCACCTCGGCGTCGCACCAGTCCAGGTGCGCGCCGGGGGCTCCCGCCTCGGCGCCGTCGAGGGCCGCGCGGGCCTCGGTCGGCAGGAGGTCGCCCGAGACGACCCGGCCGCTCGCGGCCAGGCGGCGCAGGGCGTCGGAGACCACGGCCACCCCGGTGCCCAGGCGGGCGGCCAGCGTCGCCGCCGTGAACGGCACGTGCGTGCGGGCCCACCGGGCCACGAGGTCGCCGACCGGGTCGGGGACGGGGGCGGTGAACGCCTCGGGCACGCCCACCGGCAGCGGGACGCCCAGGGCGTCGCGCAGCCGGCCGGCGTCCTCGACGGCGGCCCAGCGCTCCTGGCCGGCGATGCGGACGGCGATCACCCGGCGCGTCGCCTCCAGCTCGGTCAGCCACCCGGCGACCTCGTCCTCCTCGGCGCGCGAGCGCGCCGCGACCTCGGCCGTGGTCAGGGGGCCGAGCACCCGCAGCAGGTCGGCGACGTCCTCGGCGTCGCGGCAGCGCCGGCTCTCCGCCAGGCGCTGGAGCTCGGCCTGCGTGCGCTCGAGGGCCTCGACGTCGAGCAGGTCGGCCAGCGAGGCGCCGTCGCCGCGCCCGAGCAGCTCGGCCAGCAGCGTGGGGTCCAGCGACAGCGCGGCCGCGCGCTTCTCGGCCAGCGGGGTGTCGCCCTCGTAGAGGAACTGGGCGACGTAGCCGAAGAGCAGACCGCGGGCGAAGGGCGAGGGCTGCTCGGTCGTCACCTGCACCACGCGGACGGCCCCCGAGCGCAGCGAGCGCATGAGGTCGGCCAGGGCCGGGACGTCGAAGACGTCCTGCAGCACCTCGCGCACGGTCTCGAGCACGACCGGGAAGGAGGGGTAGCGGCTGGCGACCTCGAGCAGCTGGGCGGCGCGCTGACGCTGCTGCCACAGGGGCGTGCGGCGGTCGGGGCGGCGCCGGGGCAGCAGCAGCGAGCGGGCGGCGCACTCGCGGAAGCGGGAGGCGAACAGCGCAGAGCCGCCGAGCTCGGCGGTGACCAGGGCCTCGACGTCCTCGGGCTCGACGAGGAGCGCCTCGAGGACGTCGGGCGCCTCGCTGCGCCCGGCGCCGCCGTAGCCGCTCGCGCCGCTGCCGAGGGAGTCGCCGGCGTCGAGGTCGAAGCCCCCGAGGAGGTCGAGGTCGGGCAGGCGCAGCACGAGGCCGTCGTCGGCGGACATCGCCTGGACGTCGACGCCGAAGCGCTCGCGCAGGCGCGCCCCGACGGCGAGCGCCCAGGGCGCGTGCAGCTGGGCGCCGAAGGGGGAGTGGACGACCACGCGCCAGTCGCCGAGCTCGTCGCGGAACCGCTCGACGACGATGGTGCGGTCGTCGGGCAGGTGGCCGGTGGCCGCGGCCTGCTCGCGCAGGTAGGCGAGGAGGTTGTCGGAGGCCCAGGCGTCCAGGCCCGCCTCAGTGGCCCGGGCCCGGGCCGCCTCGTCGTCCAGGGCGCCGATCTCGCGGACGAAGGCCCCCACGGCACGGCCGAGCTCGGCCGGGCGGCCCAGGGCCTCCCCGTGCCAGAACGGCAGCTTGCCGGGCTGGCCGGGAGCGGGGGAGACGCGGACCTGGTCGGCGGTGATGTCCTCGATCCGCCAGGTGCTCGTGCCGAGGGTGAACACGTCGCCCACGCGGGACTCGTAGACCATCTCCTCGTCGAGCTCGCCGACGCGGCGGCCCGGTCCCTCGCCGGTGGCCAGGAACACCCCGTACAGGCCGCGGTCGGGGATGGTGCCGCCGCTGGTGACCGCCAGCCGCTGGGCGCCCGGCCGCCCGGACAGCACGCCGGTCACGCGGTCCCACACGATCCGCGGGCGCAGCTCGGCGAACTCCTCGCTGGGGTAGCGGCCCGAGAGCATGTCGAGCACCGCCTCGAGCACCCCGCGGGTGAGCCCCGAGAACGGTGCCGCTCGGCGCACGAGGCGCTCGAGGTCGTCGACGGTCCAGTCGTCGAGGGCGGTCATCGCCACGACCTGCTGGGCCAGCACGTCGAGCGGGGACGCCGGCACCCGCAGCGCCTCGATCGCCCCGGCGCGCATCCGCTCGGTGACCACCGCCGTCTGCACGAGGTCGCCGCGGAACTTGGGGAACACCACCCCGTGGCTCACGGCGCCCACCTGGTGCCCGGCGCGGCCCACGCGCTGCAGGCCGCTGGCCACGCTGGGCGGGGACTCGACCTGGATGACCAGGTCGACCGCCCCCATGTCGATGCCGAGCTCCAGGCTGGAGGTCGCGACCACCGCCGGCAGGCGGCCGGACTTCAGGTCGTCCTCGATGAGGGAGCGCTGCTCGCGGCTGACCGAGCCGTGGTGGGCGCGGGCCAGCACGGCGGGAGCGCCCTGGCTCTGCCCGGCCTGGGCCATCAGCT
This sequence comes from Quadrisphaera sp. DVD1, assembly GCF_058932755.1. Taxonomy (NCBI): domain Bacteria; kingdom Bacillati; phylum Actinomycetota; class Actinomycetes; order Kineosporiales; family Kineosporiaceae; genus Quadrisphaera; species Quadrisphaera sp. DVD1. Next base: position 9,310 of record NZ_JBZYWI010000091.1, on the reverse strand, counting down.
GCGCCGGCGGGCGGCTCGGCGGCCGCGGCGCAGCGGGCGCGCCCCCGGCGTCGTCGGCGCCCTCCTCCTCGACGGCGTGGCGCTCGACCCAGATCTCGTTCAGCCGGGTCGTCAGCCGCTCGGCCAGGCGCCGGGAGTTGGCGAAGACCAGCGTGGAGCGGTGCTCGGCGATGAGGTCGACCACGCGCTCCTCGACCGCGGGCCAGATGGACGTGCGCTGCTCGGCGCCTGCGGCCAGGCCGGTGAGGTCCTCCGTGCGCTGGCCCAGCTCGCCCATGTCGGGCACCGGGACGACGACCTCCAGCTCGACCACCTTGGTCGAGACCGGCTGGACGACGGTGACCGCGCGGCCGCCGTCCTCGCCGGGCGTGCGGGCGCCGCCGAGGAACCGGGCGACGTCCTCCACCGGGCGCACGGTCGCGGACAGCCCGATCCGCTGCGCCGGGCGCTCCAGCAGCGCGTCGAGCCGCTCGAGGGTCAGGGCCAGGTGCGCCCCGCGCTTGGTGCCCGCGACGGCGTGCACCTCGTCGAGGATCACCGTCTCGACCCCGGCCAGCACCTCGCGGGCCTTGGACGTCAGCAGCAGGAACAGCGACTCCGGCGTCGTGATGAGCACGTCGGGAGGGGTGCGGGTGAAGGCCCGGCGCTGGTCGGCCGGGGTGTCGCCCGAGCGCAGCGCGACCGCCACCTCCGGCTCGGGCAGGCCCAGGCGCACGGCGGCGTGGCGGATGCCCGTCAGCGGGGCGCGCAGGTTGCGCTCGACGTCGGTGGCCAGCGCCTTGAGCGGGGAGACGTAGACCACCCGGCAGCGGTGGGCCGGGTCGGCCGGAGGTGGGGCGGTGGCGATCCGGTCCAGCGCCCACAGGAACGCCGACAGCGTCTTGCCCGAGCCGGTCGGGGCGACCACCAGGGCGTGGTCACCGGCGCTGATCGCCCGCCACGCGCCGTCCTGGGCGGTGGTGGGCGCGGCGAACGCCCCGCGGAACCACTCCCGCGTGGGCGCGGAGAAGCGGGCCAGGACGTCGTCCGCACCCTGCTCGCCGCTCGCGGGCGGTGCCGCTCTCCTGGCCACCGGTGGATCGTCGCACCGCCCACCGACAGCGGCGCGGCAGCGGCTGCGTCCGGGTGACCGGGCCGGGCGCTCAGGCGGCGGGACCGGCCGCCCGAGCCTGCTGCACCGCGACCAGCGCGGCGCGCAGGTCGGCGATCCACTCGCCCTCGTGCTGGCCCACGAGCCGCACGCACCAGGCCAGGGCCTCGGAGCGCGACCGGGCGACCCCGGCCTCGACGAGGGTGTCGAGCACCTGCCGCTCGCCCTGCCGCAGCCGCGTCATCACCGGCACCGCGAGGCTGGTGAAGACCTGGCGGGTGTCGCCGCACGCGGCCCCCCGCGCGACCTTGCGCCCGCAGCGGTCCTCGACCTCGTCCTGGAACCACTCCGCCGGGATCCGACCGGTCAGCCAGCCCCTGATCTCGTCCATGCAGCGATCACACGCTCGCTCGACGACAGGGTCGAGAGCGCTGGCGGGCTGCGCCACCAGCGCTCGGGTCAGCGGACCTTCAGCGCGTAGAGGGTCAGGGTCGACGCGCCCGTGCCGCCGGCACTGATCGGCTCCTTGTTGTAGAGGCCCGCCTTGAAGTAGCAGCCCGACTTCGCGTTCGCGCTGGGGAACTTCGACGCCGTGAACGTGAACTGCGGCTTCGACGGGAGGCTGGTCCCCTTCGCCGCCCACACCTGGACCTTCTTGTCCTGCACGAGGATCCGCACGGTCGCCTTCTCCCCTGCCTTCAGCGCGAGGAGGTCCGGCTTCACCGACGGCCCGTTGATCCAGAGCTTGAGCTTCCCGGCGGCGGAGTCGTGGGAGACGTAGAGCGGAGGAGTGTTCGACCCGCCGTGGATCTGCGCGACGATGACCTCCTTGCGCACGCTCATGCCGCGGGCGTCCGCGGCGAAGGTCAGCTGGAGCTCGTGCGTCTTCCCGTCCGCGAAGCCCCACGACGCCTTCGAGGAGCCGTTCATCTCGCGCAGCTCGGCGCGAGTCGCACCGGACGCGGCTGACGTGGTCACGCCTCGGCCCGGCGCCCGGTAGGTGATCGACCTCCCGTCCGGCCCCAGTCTGAAGTTCTCGTCCTGGTAGCTCCGCAGCTGCGGCTGGTGGACGTCCAGCGGGCTGCCCGAGCGGGCCGGGTCGCCCGTCGGCAGGGTCAGGTACCAGCGGGAGAGGTCGATCACGTCACCGGGCGCCTTCGGCGCGGCGCTCGCCGGCGCCGAGACGGCGAGCGCGAGGACGAGCGCGAGGACGAGCGCGAGGAGGAGCGCGAGGACGCCGGTGGTGGTGCGGCGGAGGGTGCTCACGACAGCCCCGCCTCCAGTCGAGGGGCTCGGCGCGCCGGTGAGACTCTCCCTCTTCAGGTCGTCCAGCGTCATGGTGATCTCTGCGTCCCTCACGTCGGCTGCTCCACCTTCGTCGTGCCGTCGGCCTGGCCGGACCTGTGCGCCCCGTGGGCTGACCAGCGGCCGCAGGAGCTCAGCGAGTGCTGGCTCGTGCACGGCGCTCAGCCGGGCGAACGTCTCGTCCAGGAACGCTAGCCAGCGCGCGTCGCTGCGGAGGAGGAACGCGAAAAGCCGCCGGAGGAACCCTGCCGTCGCCGCCGGGCCCTCCGCTCTCCGTCGCGCGAACGGGTGAGCGCGGCTCCACCGGCTCCGCTGCCGTCCCGATCACCCGGGGGTGGAGACCGGCAGCGGCAGGGCCGCGCGAGGCGCGCCCAGCCTCGGCCGGCGGGTCGCGGCGGTCCTGCGCGCGCGCCTGAGCGAGACGGTGATCGCCTCTCCGCAGGTCGTGGCGGTCACCGCGGGCTCCATCTACACCACCGCGGGAGGGGTCGTCGCGCTCACGCCGCTGTTCCCCCGGGCGCCGCAGGTGCAGGTCCTCGCGCTGGAGGTGCTCGCCGCGGCCGCCCTGGTCACAGGCCTGGCCATCCTGCGCTGGGGGCGCCACCTGCCGCCCTGGTCGGCGCACGCCCTGGTGCTCCTCGGCTGCGTGGCCATCAGCACGGGCGTGTGGTGGTCGGGGGCCACGCCCACGGGGGTGGCGCTCAACAGCTTCTACATCTTCGTGGCGCTGGACTGCGGCCTGTTCTTCACGCGCCGCGCCGGCTGGGCCCACATGGGCGTCGCCGTCACCGCGTGCGTGGGCGTCATGGCGCTGCAGTCGACGGCGGCGATCGGGGCGGCGGTGATCACGAGCGTCACCGCGGTGGTCGTGGCCTGCGGCACGACGTGGCTCGTGCAGCAGGCCGCCTCGGCCGACGTGGACCCGCTGACCGGTCTGGCGAACCGCCGCCGCCTGGACGCCGACCTCGCGGCGGCCGGCGAGCGCGCCGACCGCAGCGGCTCGCCGCTCAGCGTCGCCCTGCTCGACCTCGACCGCTTCAAGGCCGTCAACGACGCGCTGGGCCACGCCGCGGGCGACCAGCTCCTGGTCTCCGTCGCCAGGGCGTGGACGCCCCTGCTCGACGCCGGCCAGCTGCTCGCCCGCCAGGGCGGCGACGAGTTCGTCGTCGTCATGCCGGGGCTGGAGCTGCCCGAGGCGGTCGCGCTGGTCGAGCGGCTGCGCGCGGCGGTGCCCGAGGGGCGCACCTGCTCGGCCGGGGTGGCGCGCCACCACGAGGGCGAGGGCGTGAGCGCGCTGCTCCGCCGCGCGGACGCCGCGCTGTACCGGGTCAAGCGGAACGGGCGCGACGGCGTGGCCGGCGCCGAGCCGCTCGACGCCGGGGACGCGGACTCGGGCCCGGCGGCCCCGGCGGACGCTCAGGCGAACGCGAACAGCGGCGGCAGCACGAGGACCACGGCGGCCGCCCACACCCCGTAGGCCGGCAGGTAGGTCGTCTGCCACCGCTCCAGGCGGGAGAACGGGGCCCGGCCGCGCAGGAAGCGGGCCGACAGCACTGCGGCCCGCGCCAGGTTGACCAGGAGCAGCAGGTTCAGGCCCAGGGCGGCGACCCGGTTCGGCGTCCACCCCAGGTCGCCGACGCGGGCCACCATCGCCACGAGCACCACGGCGTCGAGCACCAGGGCGCTGGCGATGGCCACGAGCTGGAGCCGGTCGAGCACCCCCGCCGGCCGGGACGCCTCGCGCGCGGAGGTGCTGTAGAGCACCAGCCCGAGGACGACCACGAGCAGGAGGTCGAACACGCCGAGCACCACGCGGTCGAACTCGCCGGTGAACCCCGACACCGCGTACGTGGCGGCGCAGCCGGCCAGCACCACCGCGAAGAGCGGGGTGAAGACCGCGGTCAGCACCGGCGCCATGTTCTCGATGACGTCCTGCTTGGCCTCGACCAGCCAGGCGGCCACGAGCACCGCGCCGGCGGCGCCGGAGGGCAGCACCCACTGGAACAGGGGCTCGACGAGGCCGGGGCTCACCGGGTCCAGGACCAGCGCGGTCAGCCCCAGCAGCACGCCGCCGCCGAGGGCGAGCAGCACGTAGTAGATCGCCCACTCGCCGGTGAAGCGGACGACGTCCATGCGCCGCTCGTGCGAGCGCCAGGTGCCGCCCATGGAGGCGTGGGCGACGACGAACCACAGCGCCACGGGCAGGTAGAGGGCGGCGAGCAGCTCCGTGGACGACTCCCGCGCCCACGGGTAGGCGTTGACCGCTGCGGCGGCGACGGCGAGCGCGAGCGCCAGGAGCAGGACCTGGCGGCGGGCGAGCGCGCGCCGCAGGGCGAACCAGGCGGCGAGGAGGGGCAGCACGAGCAGGCCCGCGTTGCGCAGGTAGAAGAACGCCGCCTCGTCGTCCGAGGCGGGGTCGAGCCCGAACAGGCGGGGGACGTGGACGGCGACCGCGGCCAGCACCGCGAGCACCAGGGCGCTCGCGAGGCCGCTCGGGCGGCGCTCGGGCTCGGCGTCCGGGGGCAGGACGAGCTGCTTCCACAGCCTGCCGCTGTGCTCGCGGGCGAACTCGCGGGAGAGGTCGTCCACGGCGCCCATCCGCTTGACGGCCACGAGGAACGCCTCGTCGTCGTCGAGCCCGGCTCCGCCCAGGGCGTCGATCTGCTCCCGCAGGTGGGCCTCGAGCTCGTCGACGTCGGGGCGCGCGACGCCGCCCGCGCGGCCGACGTAGGAGCGCCACTCGGTGATCTGCGGCTCCAGCGCGGCCATCACGCCGTCCCGAGCGAGGGCTGGGCGGCGGGCTGCAGCGGGAGCCGCCGCCAGACGCCGGTCAGGGCCGAGGTCACGGTGGCCCACTGCCGGCGCTGGTCCGCGAGCGCGGCGCGGCCCGCGTCGGTGATCGCGTAGTACCGGCGGCGCCGGCCCTCGGGCGGCACGCGCCAGGCGGTCGTCACCCACTCCAGCCGCTCGAGGCGGTGCAGCAGCGGGTAGAGCATCCCGTCGCTCCACTCCAGCTCCCCGCCGGAGAGCTCCTTGACCCGCCTGGACAGCGCGTACCCGTAGCTCTCGCCCTCGGCGAGGATGGCGAGCACGAGCGGCGTGGCCGACGCCGCCACCAGGTCCTTGTCGATGCGCACGGGGCCTCCACGGCAGGGGGACGACTCCCACACCTCACACCTCTATGCATCGCGGTGCAAGGACCGCCACGCGGACGGACCAGCGCGAGCGGGCGCAGGGCTGCGCGCGGGCGGTCAGGGCGCCGGGATGAGGCCCCGCGACATCGCCACGGTCACCGCCGCGGTGCGGTCGTCGACGCCGAGCTTGGCGAAGACCCGCAGCAGGTGGGACTTCACCGTCGCCTCGCCGATGAACAGCGCCGCGGCGATCGCCGGGTTCGACAGGCCCCGCCCGACGAGCTCGAGCACCTGCGCCTCGCGGGCGGTCAGCCGCTCCGGCGCGGGCTCGCGCAGCCGCCCGAGCAGCCGCGCGGCGACCGGGGGCGCCAGCACGGTCTCCCCGCGCGCGGCCCGGCGCACGGCGTCGGCCAGCACCGCGCGCGGGGCGTCCTTGAGCAGGTAGCCGCTGGCCCCGGCCTCCACCGCGCGCAGGATGTCGTGGTCGGTGTCGTAGGTGGTCAGCACCACGACGGCGACCCCGGGGTGCGCCGCGCGCACCCGCGCGGTCGCCTCGACGCCGTCCGTGCCGGGCATCCGCAGGTCCATGAGCACGACGTCGGGGGAGTGCTCGGCCACGGCCGCCACCACGCCCTCGCCGCCGTCCACCTCGGCGACGACGTGCAGGTCGGGCTCGGCCGAGAGCAGCGCGACGATGCCGGCGCGCACGACGGGGTGGTCGTCGACGACGACCAGGCGGACGCCGCTCACGGCGCGCTCCCGGCGGGCGGGGCCTCGGCGGGCGGCCGGGCGGCAGCAAGCGGGAGGCTGACGCGCAGGAGCGTGCCGCCACCGGGGGCGTCGGTGCGCACCAGGGCGCCGCCCGCCTGCTCCACCCGCGCGGCCATCGCAGCCAGGCCGTAGCCGTGCCCCGCGCGCGGCCCGGAGGCCCGGGCGGCGGGCGCGCCGCAGCCGTCGTCGGCGACCTCGAGCGCCACGTGCGACCCCTCCCGGGCCAGCGCCACCGAGGCAGCGCCCGCGCGGGCGTGCTGGCGCACGTTGCTCAGGCCCTCCTGCGCCGCGCGCAGCAGCACGACCTCGGCCTCGGGGGCCAGGTCGGGCAGGGAGGGGTCCACGCTCAGGTGCGCGGGGACGCCGGTCTCGTGGGTGAAGCGCTGCACGAGGCGCCCCAGCGCGCCGCCGAGCCGGTCGTCGCCCAGCGACGGCGGTGCCAGGGCCGCGACGATCGCGCGCGCCTCGGCGAGGTTCTCCCGCGCGGTGTCCTCCATCAGGTGCAGGCGCTCGCGGGCCAGGGCCGGGTCGGCGTCCAGGGCGGCGTCGGCGGCCTGCGCGAGGGCGACGATGCTCGTGAAGCCCTGCGCCAGGGTGTCGTGGATCTCCCCGGCCATGCGCTCGCGCTCGGCCAGCACCCCGCGGGCCCGCTCGGCCGCCGCCAGCTCCTCGCGGGTGCTGGTCAGCTGGGCCAGCAGGGCGGCGCGGCCCTCGCTCTCGCGGGTCATCCCGGTGACCCACAGGCCGAGCGCGACGGCCACGGAGGACTGCACGAAGCCGGTGAGCAGGGCGTCGCCGAGGGCGTCCCCGCCCCAGCCGCGGTGGGCGGCGTCGCCCAGCGCGAGCCCCAGCGGCACCACCACGACGACCGCCACCGCGGTGCGCCGCCGCGCCATGGCCCACACCTGGGGGAACAGGACGAAGAGCAGGGGAGCGGTCAGGCCCGTCCCGACGCCGGCCTGCACGACCAGCAGGCCGGCCAGCACCCCCGCGGCGTACAGGGCCGGGCGCAGGTCCTCCTCCGGGCCCGGCGCCAGCAGGCGCACCCCCAGGACGGCGTAGAGGACGGCGAGCGCCGCGAGGGCGACCAGGGCGGCCAGCGCGCCGGTGCGTCCCGACCCGCGGTCGGGGTCCAGGACGACCCCGACCGCGGTCAGGGCCACCAGGACGTACCAGGTGACGTGCCAGCCGCGCTGGGAGCGCTGCCAGAAGTCCGGGGCCGGCGCGACCACCGCGGCGGCCGTGCTCACCGGTCGCCCCGGCGGCGCCAGCGGAACGTCGTGCGGCACAGCACCAGGCCGATGGCGGTCCACGCGAGCAGGACCACCGCGGTCGTCCCCAGCTGCCAGCTCCCGCCCACCTCGGCGGCGGCCAGGGAGTCGGGCAGCAGTGCGGCGCGGAAGCCCTGCGCCAGCCACTTCAGCGGGAAGACCGCCGCGACGTCCTGCATCCAGCCGGGCAGCTCGCTGTAGACGAAGAAGACGCCGGAGATGAACTGGAGCACCAGCACCACCGGGGCGACCACGGCCGAGGCGGACCTTCCCGACGACGGCACGCTGGAGTAGGCGATGCCCAGCAGCGTGCCCGCGGCGGCCCCGAGCACCGCCACCCAGGCGAGGGTCCACCAGTGCCCGGCGGTCGCCGGCAGGGGGACGTCGAAGGCCAGGCGGGCCGCCGCCAGCAGCACCGCGAGCTGGGCGACGCCGGTCACGACGACGAGCCCGACCTTGCCCAGGAAGTAGGCCGCGCGCGGCATGGGCGTGCCCTCCAGCCGCTTGAGCGTGCCGTCGTCGCGCTCGACCGCGATGGAGATCGCCAGCGACTGGAAGCTGACGAGGAGGATCCCGGAGGCGGCCATCCCCGCCGTGAAGTACTGGGTGAAGGAGATGCCGGGGGCGATCTCGTCGCCGAAGACCGACCCGAAGATGAACAGGAAGATCACCGGGAAGGCCAGGTTGAAGATCACGGCGTCGCGCTGGCGCAGCGTCGAGCGCAGCTCCATCCGCGTCCGCGCGAGGCTGGCGGAGAGCACGCTGGGCAGCCGGCCGACGGCGTCCGGGCCGGACGCCGGGGCGCGCGAGGAGGTGGGCGCGGTGCTCGCGGGGGTCGTCGACGACGTGGTCATGAGTCCTCCAGCAGGCGCAGGTAGGTGTCCTCGAGGGTGGGGCGGGCGACGACGAGGCCGGGCACCTCGCCGCCGGCACCGACGCCGAGCCGGGCGGCCAGCTGCGCCACGAGCGCGGTGGGCGTCGCGGTGAGCTCCTCGCGGACGCCGCCCGGCGCCTGCGGGTCGTGCCAGCGCACCACGGCCGGGGCGCTGCCGCGGCCGGCGAGGTCGGCCGGCGTGCCGGTGGCGACGATCCGGCCGCGGGAGATCACGGCCAGGGCGTCGGCGAGCACCTCGACCTCGTCGAGGTAGTGCGTGGTGAGGAGGATCGTCGTGCCGCCCGCGGCCAGGCGCTGGATCAGGCCCCAGAACTCGCGCCGGGCCTCCGGGTCGAAGCCGGTCGTCGGCTCGTCGAGGAAGAGCAGCTCCGGGTCGCCGACGACGCCGAGGGCGACGTCGAGGCGCCGCCGCCGCCCCCCGGACAGGTCGCGGGCCCGGGTGCGGGTGTCGTCGGCCAGGCCGACCTCCTCGATCACCTCCTCGGGCCGCCGCGGCGAGGGGTAGAAGCCCGCGAAGTGGCGCACGACCTCGCCCACGGTCAGCTCGGAGAGGTCCTGGGTGGTCTGGGCCACGATGCCGAGGCGTGCCCGCCACTGCCGGGAGGGGGACGCCGGGTCGTGGCCGAGCACCTCCACGTCGCCGGCGGTGCGGGCGCGGTAGCCCTCGAGGACCTCCACGGTCGTGGACTTGCCGGCGCCGTTGGGGCCGAGCAGGGCGAAGACCTGCCCGCGCGGCACGGTGAGGTCGATGCCGTCGACGGCACGGCGCTCGCCGTAGTGCTTGTGCAGGCCGCGGACGCGGACCGCGGTGTCGCTCTCGCTGCTCATGGCACGACTGTGGCCC
>NZ_JBZYWI010000090.1:0-12430 GCF_058932755.1 Quadrisphaera sp. DVD1 | reverse complement strand
CAGCGCGGTGCGCCAGCCGACGTGGTCGGCCAGCGGGGCGGTCAGGGACGACGTCAGGCCCGAGCCGACGTTGAGCGCGGCGCCGTAGAGCGCGGTGACCACCCCGGCGCTGCGGGCGAAGTCCGCGCCGATGACCACCGGCACGACGATGTTGCCGATGGTGATGGCCAGGCCGAGCACCAGCGTGCCGGCCAGGGCCACCGCGATCCCCCCGGTCGAGCGCACGAGGGTGCCGACCAGCACCCCGGCCAGGGCGACGAGCACGGCGCGGTGCGGCCCGGTGCGGGCGATGACGAGGACGGCCAGGGGCGCGGCCAGGCCGAAGCAGAGCACCGGCAGGCCGGTGAGGAGGCCCACCTGGTCAGCGGTGGCGCCCAGGTCGGCCTGCAGGGCCCGCGCCACCGGGGCCACCGCCACCAGCGGACCCCGCAGGGTGAGCGCGACGAGGACGACGCCCAGCAGCAGGAGGCCCCCACCGGCCCGGCGGCTCGGCGCGGGCCCGGTGCTCACGCCAGCATCCTCACGCACACCCGCCACGCCGCCGCGGGGCTCCCCCGCGGCGGCAGAACCGCGTAGGGTCCGGGCCGTGTCCTTGATCATGACGCAGGGCCTGACGAAGCGGTTCGGTGCGGTGACCGCCGTCAGCGACCTCACCGTCGACGTCGCTCCGGGCGTCGTCGGGCTCATCGGGGCCAACGGCGCCGGCAAGTCCACGCTCCTGAAGATGCTGCTCGGGCTGCTGCCCCCGACGTCCGGGAGCGCCAGCGTGCTGGGCCTGGACGTCGTCACCCAGGGCGCCGAGGTGCGCCAGCGGGTGGGCTACATGCCCGAGCACGACAGCCTGCCCCCGGACTCATCGGCGACGGAGTTCGTCGTGCAGATGGCCCAGCTCGCCGGGCTGCCGCGCACCGCCGCCCGCGAGCGCGCCGCCGACACCCTGCGCCACGTCGGCCTCTACGAGGAGCGGTACCGGCCGATGGGCGGGTACTCCACCGGCATGCGCCAGCGGGTCAAGCTGGCCCAGGCCCTCGCGCACGACCCCCAGCTGGTGCTGCTGGACGAGCCCACGAACGGCCTGGACCCGGCCGGCCGCGACGAGATGCTCGGCCTGATCCGGCGCATCGGCACCGAGTTCGGCATCTCCGTGCTGGTCACCTCCCACCTGCTCGGCGAGCTGGAGCGGGTCTGCGACGCGGTCGTCGTCATCGACGGCGGGCAGCTGCTGCGCTCGTCCTCGACGGCGGAGGTCACCGCGGCCAGCTCCCTGCTCGCCGTGGAGGTGGACGGCGGCGCCGAGGGGGGCGCAGAGGGCGGCACCGAGCAGCTGGCGGCGCTGCTGCGCGCCGGCGGCCTCGCCGTCTCCCCCGCGGGCCGGGTGCTCGAGGTCGAGCTGCGCGACGACACCACCTACGACGCCGTGCGCGACGGCGCGGTGCGCCTCGGGCTGGGGCTGGTGCGCGTGGAGCGCCGCCGCCACCGCATGTCGGAGATGTTCACCACCCCAGCGCCGGCCACGGCGTCCGACCCCGACCGCACCCCCGACCCCACGGAGGCCCTCGGTGTCCACGGCGCCTGAGCACGCTGGGCTCCCCCAGCAGACGGGGGCCTCCGAGCAGGGGGTCATCCACGACATCGGCTACCGCCACTACGACGGCCCGCGGCTGGGCCGCGGGGCGATCTGGCGCGCCATGTTCCTCGAGGGCCTGCGCGGTGCGTACGGCCTGGGCCGCTCGGCGCGCTCGAAGGTGGTGCCGGCGCTGCTCCTCGCGGCGATCTGCCTGCCCGCGCTGATCCTCGTCATCGTCGCGTCGGTCACCCGCGCGAACCAGCTGCCGCTGAACTACACCGCCTACCCGGAGAACCTGCAGGTGCTGGTGGCGATCTTCGTCGCGGCCCAGGCACCGGTGCTCGTCTCGCGCGACCTGCGCTTCCGCGTGATCTCGCTGTACTTCTCCCGGCCGATGGAGCGCGTGGACTACGTGCTCGCCCGCTGGGCCGGGCTGGCGGGCGCCGTCCTCTTCCTGCTCGCGGTGCCGCTGACGATCCTCCTGGCCGGGGCGCTGCTGGCCCAGATGCCGCTCGGGGAGCAGGCCGGCGACTACCTGCGCGCCCTGGGCCAGGCGGCGCTGCTGGCGGTGCTGCTGTCGGGGATCGCCCTGGTCATCGCCGCGGTCACCCCCCGGCGCGGCCTGGGGGTCGCCGCGATCGTCACGGTCCTGCTCGTGCTGTCCGGGGTCCAGGCCTCGGTCGAGGCGATCGCGGGCAACGAGGGCAGCAGCACGCTGGCCGGCTACAGCCGCCTCCTCTCGCCGCCCACGCTGGTCGCCTCGGTCAGCGACGACGTCTTCGGCGGCGGGACCGGTGGCGGCCCGCCCGACGCGCTCGGCACCTCCGTCGGGATCCTCGTCTACCTCTTCGCGGTGGCCGCCTGCTACGGCCTGCTGGTCCTGCGCTACCGGAAGGTGTCGGTGTCGTGAGCACCCTCGTCCTCGACCAGGTCTCGCGCTGGTTCGGCAACGTCGTCGCGGTCAACGACGTGACGATGACGATCGGCCCGGGCGTCACCGGTCTGCTGGGCCCCAACGGGGCCGGCAAGTCGACGCTCATCCACATGATGGGCGGCTTCCTCGAGCCCTCCTCCGGGACGGTCACCCTCGACGGCGAGCAGCTCTGGCGCCGCGAGGAGGTCTACCGGCGGATCGGCCTGGTCCCCGAGCGCGAGGGCATGTACGACGGCGCCACCGGCTGGGAGTTCGTGCTGGCCAACGCGCGCCTGCACCGGCTGCCCGACCCCGAGGCGGCCGCGCACCGGGCGCTGGAGGTCGTGCAGATGACCGCTGCGCAGGACCGCGACGTCGCCACCTACTCCAAGGGCATGAAGCAGCGGGTGAAGATGGCGACCGCGCTCGTGCACGACCCGCCGGTGCTGCTGCTCGACGAGCCCTTCAACGGCATGGACCCGCGCCAGCGGCTGCAGCTCATGGACCTCCTGCACGCCATGGGCGAGCAGGGGCGCACCGTGCTGTTCAGCTCGCACATCCTCGAGGAGGTCGAGCAGATCGCCACCACGATCCAGGTCGTCGTCGCCGGCCGGCACGCCGCCTCCGGCGACTTCCGCGAGATCCGGCGGCTGATGACCGAGCGACCGCACCAGTACACGATCCGCTCCGACGACGACCGCGCGCTGGCCTCGGCGCTCATCGCCGAGCCCAGCGCCTCGGGCGTGGAGCTCGTCGGCGCCGGGCGCGAGGACCGGGCGCGCGGGGAGGCCGGGTCGCTGCACGTGCAGGTCACCGACTTCTCCACCTTCGTGCGGGCGCTGCCCGCCCTGGCCGGGCGCCACGGGATCCGCCTCTTCCAGGTCACCCCCGCCGACGAGTCGCTCGAGAGCGTCTTCACCTACCTGGTGTCGCGATGAACGCCACCGTGGCGCGGCTGACCGCGCGCAGCCTGCTCGGACGCCGCCGGATCCTCCTCCTGCTCGCCCTGCCGGTGGTGCTGCTGGCCCTGTGCGCGGTCGCCCGGGGCCTGGCGGGCGCCGACGAGCGGCTGGCCGTGAGCGTGCTGGCCAGCTTCGCCCTGGCCACCGTCGTGCCGCTGCTCGGCCTCATCGCCGGCACCGGCGCGATCGGCCCGGAGATCGACGACGGCTCGATCGTCTACCTGCTGTCCAAGCCGCTGAGCCGGATGACCATCGTCGTGACCAAGGTCGCCGTCGCGGCCCTCGTGGTGCTGGTGCTGGGCGCGCTGCCGACGCTGCTGGCCGGCCTGGTGCTCACCGGCACCGCCGACCGGATCGCCCTGGCCTTCGGGGTGGCCGCCGCCGCGGCGGGGCTGGCCTACTGCGCGCTGTTCGTCATGCTCGCCGTGATCAGCCGCAACGCCGTCGTCATCGGCCTCGTCTACGTGCTGGTCTGGGAGTCGCTGATCGGCCAGTTCGTGCCCGGCGCCCAGGCGCTGAGCATCCAGCAGTGGTCGCTCGCGATCGCCGAGCGGATCGTCGGCGACCAGGCCAGCGCGCTCGGCGTGTCCTCGGCGGTCGACCTCGTGGGGATCCCGCTGCTGCTGCTCGTGCTGCTGGGCTGCACGTGGTGGGCCGGGCAGCGCCTGCGGACCCTGCGCCTGGTCAGCGAGTCCTGACCCGCCCGTGAGCCGCTGCTGAGCCGCCCTCTCGCCGCGGCGCTCAGCGGCGGGGCGCGGCGGGCAGCCCGAGGGCGCGGCGCTCCAGGGCCGCGAGCTGTGCCACCGCGGCGGGGTCGCCACGGCGCCAGTCGCCGAGCGGGTCGGCGCTGATCCCCGACAGCCGGCTCAGCGGCTGGGAGGCCAGCGCCCGCAGCGCGAGGAGGTCCTCCCCCGCGCCGGCGCCCAGGAAGCGCTGCGCGGCACCGGCCCGCCGGGCGAAGCGCAGCCGCGGCGGCAGCCAGAGCGCCACCACGAGGACGATCGGCAGCACCGCGACCACCAGTCCCAGCACGTCGGCCAGGGACTCGGCGGCCGAGGACAGGGAGGAGCCGGCGTCCGCCAGCTGCTCGGCGGAGGCGCCGGCGCCGTCCAGCGGGCGGCTCAGCCCGTCGCCGACGAGGGGCAGGTCGGACGCCGTCCGGCCCGCCCCGCGCAGCTGGTCGGCGAGCCCGCCGGCGCCCTCCTGCAGGCGCAGGCCGGGGGCGGCCAGGCGCGCCACCGCCTCGTGCACCGCGCGCCCGGCCAGGACGCACGCCAGGGCGAAGACGGCGACGAAGGCGTCGACGCCGACCTGGCGCGCGCGGCGGGCCGGGTTCGCGGCGTACCAGCGCATCAGAGGACCATCACCGGGCCATCAGAGCACCACGGTGCCGCCGGTGCGCCAGTAGACGCCGTGGTCGCGGTCGAGGAAGCCCTCGTCGACCAGGTAGCGGCGCAGCATGGCGACGTCGTCGTGGAAGGCCCGCACCATGGCGTTGACCTCGGTCTCGGGGTAGCGCACGCCCGGCTCGAACACCCGCGCCACGTGGTCGAGCACGACGAGGCGCTTGGAGTGCTTGGCCGGCATGCTCGTCAGCCGGCCGTCGTCGTCCAGGAACGCCCGCAGCACCCGCTCGCGCCCGGCGAGGGCCTGCCGCAGCAGCACGGGGTCGCTGCCTCCGGACCCGCTGACCTCCACGGGAGAACTCTAAGCAGGGCGGGCGCGGCACCCGGCCGCTACGGTGCAGCGGTGCCCGGCTACGACGACGACCTGCGGCTCGCCCACGTGGTCGCCGACACGGTCGACTCCCTGACCACCTCCCGCTTCCGCGCGCAGGACCTGCAGGTGGAGACCAAGCCGGACCTGACGCCGGTCACCGACGCCGACCGCAGCGCGGAGGAGCTCGTGCGCGGCCAGCTCGCCCGGGTGCGCCCGCGCGACGCCGTCCTGGGCGAGGAGATGGGCGGCACGCTGGGCTCCGCCCGGCGGCAGTGGGTGGTCGACCCGATCGACGGCACGAAGAACTTCGTCCGCGGGGTGCCGGTGTGGGCGACCCTGCTGGCGCTGCTCGACGACGGCGTCCCGGTGCTCGGCGTCGTCTCGGCGCCGGCGCTGGGCAAGCGGTGGTGGGCGGCGACCGGCACCGGGGCCTGGAGCGGCCCGCGGCTGTCGTCGGCCACCCGGCTGCGGGTGTCCGGGGTCAGCGACCTGGCCGACGCCTCGCTGTCGCACTCGGAGATCTGGGAGTGGCAGGACCACGACCGGCTCGACGGCTTCCTCGACCTGACCCGGCAGGTGTGGCGCACCCGCGCCTACGGCGACTTCTGGTCCTACGCGCTCGTCGCCGAGGGCGCCGTGGACGTCGCGTGCGAGCCCGAGCTGGCCCTGCACGACATGGCCGCGCTCGCCGTCCTCGTCACCGAGGCGGGTGGGCGGTTCTCCTCCGTGGACGGCGTCGACGGGCCCTTCGGGGGCAGCGCGGTCGCCTCGAACGGCGTCCTGCACGAGCAGGTGCTCGAACGGCTGGCCGCTACCGCTCCCGCCGCCACGGAGCCGGTCGGCCCTGCAGCCACCACTCCAGCGCACGGGTGACCCGCGGCAGCACCAGGTAGGTCATCAGCGGCGTCATCACCACGGTGGTGACCAGGGTGCGCAGCCACAGAGGCACGCCGCCCGCCGCCGGTGCCAGCGCGTACCCGACGAGCACGCTCAGCGGGAAGAACGCGCACCAGATCACCACCGCCTGCTTCCAGCGCGGCGGCGGGGACGGCGCGGGAGCGGCCTCCTCGACGCTGCTGTGCGCCGGCGGGTCGAACCAGCCCTCGATGCCGGTGCGCCGCTCCACCCGGGTGTGCTCGACGATCCCCTGCGCCGACGTCAGCCACCACGAGCGCTCGTCGGAGCCCTCCCAGCGCGCGAGCGCCGCGGCGTCCGCGAACCGGTAGAGCATGTGCCAGTCGCTGGAACCGGGGCCCGGGCGCACCCACCCGGCGCCGAGGAAGCCGGGGAAGCGCTCGGCGAGGCTGGCGCCCGAGCGGACCCACGCCGACATCTCGCCCTCGCGGGAGGGGTCGGAGCGGCGGGTGACCGCGACGGTGACCGGGGCGGGCGCAGGAGCAGGGGGTGCAGCGGTGTCCACGCCCCCATGGTCGGGCCCGCGCGGGCGTCGCGGGACGCCGGTTGCTCCTCTCGTGCCGCGCGATCCGCCGTCCAGGGGCCCTCACGACCGGCGTCCGAGGAGCAGCGCGGCACCACGGGAGCACGCCGAGCGGGTGACGGCTCCGCGCGGCACGCGCGACCACGGGTTCACTCCCCCGCTGCTGCTTCAGGCTCCTCGTGCTGGTCGTGGCCGTCCGCGAGGGGCACCTCGGCCAGTCCGCCGAGCGTGGAGCAGGAGTCGTGGTGCAGAGCGGCGCCGCCACCACGCCTCGGCGGTGAAGGCCGCTCATCGACCTGCTGCTGGGCCGGATCCGCCACGATGGTGCCTCCGACGCCCGGAGGAGGACCCGTGACCTGGCCGCTGTCGCGGCGCGCGCTGCTCGCCCTGGTGGCGACCGCGCCGCTGGCCGCGTGCGCCTCCGGCGACGACCGCGCGGCCCCACCGGCGACTGCACCGCCCGCGACGCCGTCCAGCCCGTCTCCCGCGCCGGTCGACCGGACGGCGGAGCTCACCGCGCTGGAGGCCCAGCACGGCGCCCGCCTGGGCGTGTGGGCCCTCGACACCGGATCGGGGCGCACCGTGGCCCACCGCGCCGACGAGCGGTTCCCCTTCTGCTCGACCCTCAAGGCCTTCGCGGCCGGGCTGGTGCTGCAGCGCCGCGCCGGTGCGGGGCTCGACGAGGTCCTGAGCTACACGGCCGACGACCTGGTGCCGCACTCCCCCGCCACCGAGGAGCGGGTGGCGACCGGGATGAGCGTGCGCGAGCTGTGCGGAGCCGCGGTGCGGCTCAGCGACAACACCGCGGCCAACCTCCTCGTGCGCGACCTCGGCGGCCCGGCCGGCCTGACCGCGCTGCTGCGGGCGCTGGGCGACGACGTGACCTCTGCGGACCGCACCGAGCCGGACCTCAACGAGGCCGCGCCAGGCGACCCCCGCGACACGACCAGCCCCCGGGCGCTGGCGACGGGGCTGCAGCGGTTCGTCCTCGGCGACGCCCTCGGGACCGCCGAGCAGGGCCTGCTCACCTCGTGGCTCGTCGCCAGCACGACCGGGACGGCGCTGGTGCGCGCCGGGGTGCCGGAGGGCTGGCGGGTCGGCGACAGGTCGGGCAGCGGCTCCTACGGCACCCGCAACGACGTCGCGGTCGTGTGGCCGCCCGGGGCCGGCCCGCTGGTCGTGGCCGTGATGAGCACCCACGACGAGCCGGACGCCGAGCCGGACGACGCGCTCGTGGCGACCGCCGCCGCCGTGGCGGTCGGCGCGCTGACCGCAGCGCCGGCGGCGTGAGCCCCCGCCGTCGGTGCGCTGCGCCAGGATGCGGGCATGGACGACGGCAGCGGCACGACGAACGGGATCCGGCGCGGCATCACCGAGCCCGCTGCGCGCGGCGACGAACACACCGCCCTCCTCGGGTTCCTCCAGCGCCAGCGCGAGCTGGTGGCCTGGAAGGTCGGCGGCGCCTCCGACGAGGTGCTGCGCTCGGTGAGCACGCCGACGGGGCTCACGGCGCACGGCCTCGTGCGGCACCTGACCAACGTCGAGCGGTCCTGGCTGCGGCAGGTCTTCGCCGGCCAGCCCGACCTCGTCTTCGACTGGACCGACGACGACCCGGACGCCGAGCTGCACGTGCCCGACGGCGTCGCGATGGCCGAGCTGCTGGCCGCCTACGCCGTCGAGGCCGAGCGCTGCGACGCCGTGGTGGCCGCTGCCGAGTCGCTCGACGACCTCTCCGCCCGCGGCGAGCGGTCCCTGCGCTGGATCCTCCTGCACCTGGTCGAAGAGACCGCCCGCCACCTCGGCCACCTCGACCTGCTGCGCGAGCAGGCCGACGGAGCCGTCGGCGAGGAGCCGGAGCCCTGAGCCGCGACGACGCGGGCGAGGTGCCCCTGGCCGGCGGGAACAGCAGCACCGTCGTGCGGCGCGGGGACGCCGTGCACCGCAGCGCGGGGCCGTGGACGCCGACCGTCCACCGGCTGCTGGAGCACGTGCGCGCCGCCGGGCTTCCCGGGGTGCCGAGGCCCCTCGGCACGGACGAGCGGGGCCGCGAGGTCCTGAGCCACCTGCCGGGCACCGTCCCGCACTACCCGCTGCCCCCGTGGGTGTGGGCCGACGACGTCCTCACCAGCGCCGCGGAGCTCCTCGGGGCGCTGCACCGCGCCACCGCCGGCTTCCCGCTCGCCGGCGCGGTCTGGCAGGTGCCCGTCCACGAGCCGGTCGAGGTCGTCTGCCACAACGACGTCGCGCCCTACAACCTCGTCTTCGACGACGACCACCGCCTGTGCGGCCTCATCGACTGGGACACCGCCTCGCCGGGGCCCCGGGTGTGGGACCTGTCGTACCTGGCCCACCGGCTGGTGCCGCTGGCCCACCCCGGCAACGGCGACGCGCTGGCCAGCGGCACGGCGGAGCGCCGCCGGCGCCTGGAGGCGCTGTGCGCGGCGTACGCCGCGGCCTCCGGCGTGGCGCTGAGCCCGGGGGCCGTCCTCGCAGCGGTGCCCGGGCGCCTGCGCGACCTCGCCGACGACGCGGACGCCCGCGCCGCCGCAGCGGGCGCGGAGCACCTCGCGGCCCACGCCGTGCTCTACCGGCGTGACGCCGCCTGGGTCGCGCGCACCGCTGCGCACCTCAGCGCCTGAAACCCGGCTGACGCGGGCCCGCCGCCGGTGCGAGCATCGCCCGGTGACCGCGCCGTCGTTCGAGGAGCTCCTCGCCGAGGGCGCCTCCGTGCCGGTGGACGGCTGGGACTTCTCCTGGTTCGCGGGCCGGGCGAGCGAGGAGCGCCCGGCGTGGGGCTACGCCCGGCTGCTGTCGGAGCGCATGGGCCGGGCGACGTCGGCGCTGGACCTGCAGACCGGCGGTGGCGAGGTGCTGGCCGGCATCGCGCGGGCACCTGCGCGCCTGGCCGCGACGGAGTCGTGGCCGCCGAACGTCGCGCTCGCCCGCCGCGCCCTGGCCCCGCTCGGGGCCGAGGTCCACGAGGTCGCCGACGACGCGGCGCTGCCCTTCCCCGAGGAGTCCTTCGACCTCGTCACGAGCCGGCACCCGACCGTGGTGGTGTGGCCGGAGGTCGCTCGCGTCCTCGCGCCGGGAGGCGCGTACCTGTCCCAGCAGGTGGGGCCGTTCACCGCCCCCGAGCTCACCCGCGCGGTGCTCGGCGACGACGTGGTGCTGCGCCCCCGCAGCCCCCGGGCCGCCGTCGCCGCCGCCGAGCGGGCCGGGCTGGAGGTCACCGACGTGCGCACGCAGACCCTCCGCCTGGAGTTCTCCGACGTCGCCGCGGTGGTCCACTACCTGCGGAAGGTCGTGTGGATCGTGCCGGGCTTCACCCCGGAGCGCTTCCGGCCGCAGCTGCTCGCGATCCACGAGCGCATCCGCGCCGAGGGCGCCTTCGTCGCCACCACCGGCCGGTTCCTGCTCGAGGCGCGCCGCCCGGAGCGAGCCCCGGGCTGAGCCGCCGCTGAGCCCGGGGTGGACACCGCCGTCCCGCTCCGGTGTGCTGGGAGCGTGCCGAACCCCCCGCTGCCCCCGGACGTCGCCGCGCTGCTGGCCCGCCCCAACCCCGCCGTCATGGCCACCGTCGCCGCCGACGGGCGGCCGGTCACGGTCGCCACCTGGTACCTCGTCGAGGACGACGGCACGATCCTGCTCGGCCTGGACGCCGGCCGGGCCCGCCTCAAGCACCTGCAGGCCGACCCCCGGGTCTCCCTCACCGCGCTCGCCTCCGACGACTGGTACACCCACGTCAGCGTCCAGGGTCGGGTCACCTCGATCGTCGACGACGAGGGGCTGCGCGACATCGACCGCCTCTCCCGCCACTACACCGGCCAGGACTACCCGAACCGGACGAGCCCGCGGGTCAGCGCGCACGTGACGATCGAGCGCTGGCACGGCTGGGGAGCCGCCGCCGCGGAGTGAGCGGCACACCCCCCGGAGAACCGGAATGTGCCTTTGACCTGCAGCGTTGTACTCAGTGAGGACATCGAGCAGGGAAGAGGTGAGCCCCATGAGGGGTGATCGCGTCGAGGTCGTGGTGGACGCCGGTGGCGCCACGCGCACCTACGAGGTGGAGGCGACGCGGGCCGGTCGCCGGGTGGACGTGACCCACGGCCGCGGGCTCGTCGAGGTGACCGAGGTGACCCGCGGCGGGACGCCGGTGCGCACCGCGCGGTTCATGGCCAACCGGGTCATCGCGCTCGTGGAGCACCCGGTGGAGCGCCCCGAGCTGGGCGACGAGGTCGTGCCGCTGCGGCGGACGGCCTGAGCGCCACCGGGCCGGCAGCGGCGAGCACGACGACGGTGGGCCTCGAGCCCTCGGTCGTCGTGCTCGTGGGCGCCGCCGGCTCGGGGAAGACGACGGTGCGCGAGCGCTTGGTGGCCGCGGGCCTGCCCCCCGAGCGCGTGGTGAGCCTCGACGACGAGCGGGTGGCGCTGAGCGCGCAGGACGCCGCGGCCGGGCGGGAGCCCCGCGCGCTGCAGGACCACTCCTCGGCCGCGGTGCGCCGCGCCGAGCGGGCCGCCGCCGACCTGCTGGCGCGCGGCTGCGGCTACCTCGCCGACGCCACGCACCTGCGCCGCCGCGAGCGCGTGCCGCACGTCAGGGCCGCGCACGCGGCGGGCCTGCCGGCGGTGGCGGTGCTGATGCCCGCGCTGGACGTGGAGGTCCTGCTGGCCCGCACCGCCGCCCGCCCGCCGCAGCGGCGCGTCCCGGTGGACGTGCTGGCCCGCCACGCCCACCGGCGCTCCCTGCTCGACGCGCAGCGGCTGCTGCGCGACGACGGCTTCGACGCCGTGGTCGACGTCGAGGCCGTCCTCGCAGGCGCGTGAGGCGCTGCTCTCAGTCGCAGCGGGCCAGGGCGGCGTCCTCGGAGGAGGCGAGCTCCCCCTTGGCGTCGGCGTCCACACCGGCGCCCGGTCCCTGCGTCTCGTACTCCCCGATCGCGGCGACCTTGGCCGCCGAGGCCGAGGACGGGTCGAACCGGTAGCCCAGCCACTCCTTGGCGAGGCGGCGGGCCAGCTCCAGCCCGATGACGCGCTGGCCGAAGCACAGCACCTGCGCGTCGTTGGACAGCACCGCCCGCTCGACGGAGAAGCCGTCGTGCGCGGTCACCGCCCGGACCCCCGGCACCTTGTTGGCGCTGATCGCCACGCCCAGGCCGGTGCCGCACACGAGCAGCGCCCGGTCGGCGCGGCCGTCGGCGACCATCCGCGCCGCGGCCACGGCCACGTGCGGGTAGGCGGTGCCCTCGTCGGCGTGAACGCCGACGTCGACGACCTCCGCGACCCGCTCGTCGGCCTCCAGGTCGGCCTTGAGCGCGTCCTTGTACTGCAGTCCCGCGTCGTCGCTGCCGACGACGATCCTCAGCTGCTCAGCCATCCTGCTCCTCCGTCATGTCCGCGGTCCCGCTGGACCGCTCTGCCAGCACCCCGGCGACCGCCCGGGCGCTCATCGCGAAGGAGACCGCCCCCGCGTCGGGGGTCCCCACGCTGCGCTCGGCCAGCGGCCGGGCGCGTCCGACCTTCGGACGCAGCTCCGCCGTGGCCCGCGCGGCCTCGTCGGCCCGCTCGGCCGCCGCCGCCCACGCCGCGGGCAGCTCCTGCCCCGAGGCGACCGCCTCGGCGAGAGCCGTCGCGAACGGCTCCCAGGCGTCCAGCATCGTCTTGTCACCGGGCTGCGCGCCACCGAGGCGCACGAGCGCCTCGTACCCGCTGCGCACCGCCTCAGCCACGTCGGCCCCCGCGGGCGCTCCCGCGTCGCCCAGCCGCGCGCCGATCGCGGTCAGCGCCGCGCCCCACAGCACCCCGGAGGTGCCCCCGGCCCGCGAGGCCCA
>NZ_JBZYWI010000009.1:0-36358 GCF_058932755.1 Quadrisphaera sp. DVD1 | reverse complement strand
GCCGGCGCGACCCCCGCGCTGACCGAGCGCGAGCTGCAGGTGCTCACCGGCATGGGCCGCGGGCGCAGCAACGCCGAGATCGGCAAGGAGCTGTTCCTCTCCGAGGACACGGTCAAGACCCACGCCCGCCGGCTGTTCCGCAAGCTCGAGGCGGCGGACCGGGCCCAGGCGGTCGCGCGCGGCTTCCGGCTCGGCGTCGTGCAGTGACGCCGCGCTGACCCCGCGCTGATCCCGCACGGATCCCGCGCTGACCCCGCGCTGACCTCCGACGCCCGCGGCGGTGGGTGGATCCACGCCCGCCCTCACCGCGCACGGGGCGTCCCTGTGCCCGTCTGACGGGCACAGGGACGCCCCGCGCGCGTCAGGGGGGTCGGCGCCGCGCGGCTAGCATGGGCCGGGTGACCGGCACGCACGACGCGCTCTCCGACAAGTTCGGCACCACAGGCCTCACCTTCGACGACGTGCTGCTCCTGCCCGGGGAGAGCGACGTGGTGCCCAGCGCGGCGAACCCGCGCTCGCGGGTGTCCAAGCGCGTGGAGGTGGCGATCCCGCTGCTGTCCAGCGCGATGGACACCGTCACCGAGTCGCGGATGGCCATCGCGATGGCCCGCCAGGGCGGCCTCGGGGTGCTGCACCGCAACCTCTCGCCCGAGGACCAGGCGGCCCAGGTCGACCTCGTCAAGCGCTCGGAGTCCGGCATGGTCACCGACCCGGTGACCTGCGGGCCCGAGGCCACCCTGGAGCAGGTCGACGCGCTGTGCGGGCACTACCGGATCTCCGGCGTCCCGGTCGTCGACGAGGACGGCCACCTGCTGGGCATCGTCACCAACCGCGACCTGCGCTTCGAGACCGACCGCACCCGCACGGCCGGCCAGGTGATGACGCCGATGCCGCTGGTCACCGCCCCGGTGGGCACCTCCGGCGAGGACGCCATGGCGCTCCTGGCGCGCCACAAGGTCGAGAAGCTCCCGCTCGTCGACGACGCGGGCCGCCTGCGCGGGCTGATCACCGTCAAGGACTTCGTCAAGCGCGAGCAGTACCCCCTCGCCACGAAGGACGACGCCGGCCGCCTGCGCGTCGCCGCCGCGATCGGCATCTTCGAGGGCGCCTGGAAGCGCGCCATGCTGCTGGTCGAGGCCGGGGTCGACGTCCTGGTCGTCGACATGGCCCACGGCCACTCCAAGGCGGTGCTGGAGATGGTCCGGGCGCTCAAGGCCGAGCCCGCGGCCGCGCACGTCGACGTCGTCGGCGGCAACGTCGCCACCCGCGCGGCGGCCCAGGCGCTGGTCGACGCCGGCGTGGACGGGGTCAAGGTCGGCGTCGGCCCGGGCTCGATCTGCACCACCCGGGTCGTGGCCGGCGTCGGCGTCCCGCAGGTGACCGCCATCGCCGAGGCCGCCCAGGCGTGCGCGCCGGCCGGCGTCCCGGTGATCGGCGACGGCGGCCTGCAGTACTCCGGTGACATCGCCAAGGCGCTCGTCGCCGGCGCGGACACCGTGATGCTCGGCTCGCTGCTGGCCGGCTGCGAGGAGAGCCCGGGCGACCTGGTCTTCGTCAACGGCAAGCAGTTCAAGACCTACCGCGGGATGGGCTCCCTGGGCGCCCAGCAGACCCGCACCGGCGCGCGCTCCTTCTCCAAGGACCGCTACTTCCAGAACGACGTGGCCACCGCCGAGCTCTTCGTCCCCGAGGGCGTGGAGGGCCAGGTGGCCTACCGCGGCCCGCTCGCCGCGGTCGCCCACCAGCTCGTCGGCGGCCTGCGCCAGTCGATGTTCTACACCGGCGCCTCCACGGTGCCCGAGCTCAAGGAGCGGGGCCGCTTCGTGCGGATCACCTCCGCCGGGCTGAAGGAGTCCCACCCGCACGACGTGCAGATGGTGCTCGAGGCCCCGAACTACACCGGCCACTGAGGTGGCCCCCACCGCGCGAGCAGCGCGCCCGCAGACGCACGGCGGCCCCGAGGCCGCCCCCGGACAGGAGCTGGTGTGACCGAGATCGAGATCGGCGCGGGCAAGCGCGGTCGCCGCGCGTACTCCTTCGACGACATCGCGGTCGTGCCGAGCCGGCGCACCCGCGACCCCGAGGTGGTCTCGGTCTCCTGGCAGATCGACGCCTACACCTTCGACCTGCCGGTGCTCTCGGCGCCGATGGACTCGGTCGTCTCGCCGGCCACGGCGATCGCGCTGGGCCGCCTGGGTGGCCTCGGGGTGATCGACCTCGAGGGCTTGTGGACCCGCTACGCCGACCCCGAGCCGCTGCTGGCCGAGATCGCGACGCTGGACCCGGCGCGCTCGACCCAGCGCATGCAGGAGCTCTACGCCGCGCCGATCGACCCGGACCTCATCACCGAGCGCCTCGCGCAGGTGCGCGAGGCCGGGGTGGTCGTGGCGGGCGCGCTGACCCCCCAGCGCACCCAGCAGCTGTACAAGACCGTGGTGGATGCCGGGGTCGACCTCTTCGTCATCCGCGGCACCACGGTCTCCGCCGAGCACGTCGCCGTCGAGGGGCGCGAGCCGCTCAACCTCAAGCAGTTCATCTACGAGCTCGACGTGCCCGTCGTCGTCGGGGGAGCGGCCACCTACTCCGCGGCCCTGCACCTCATGCGCACCGGTGCGGCGGGCGTGCTCGTCGGCTTCGGCGGCGGCGCGGCCCACACCACCCGGGCGACCCTGGGCATCCACGCCCCGATGGCCAGCGCCGTCGCCGACGTGGCCGCCGCGCGGCGCGACTACCTCGACGAGTCCGGGGGCCGCTACGTGCACGTCATCGCCGACGGCGGCATGGGTCGCAGCGGCGACGTGGTCAAGGCGGTGGCCTGCGGCGCGGACGCCGTCATGCTCGGCGCCGCGCTGGCCCGGGCGACCGAGGCGCCCGGGCGCGGCTGGCACTGGGGGCCGGAGGCCTCGCACCCCGAGCTGCCCCGCGGCGAGCGGGTCCAGGTCGGCACGGTGGGCTCGCTGCAGGAGATCCTCCTGGGCCCCGGGCGCACCGCCGACGGCACGACGAACCTCATCGGGGCGCTGCGCCGGGCGATGGCCACGACCGGCTACTCCGACCTCAAGGAGTTCCAGCGGGTGGGCGTGGTCGTCTCCCCGTACCAGCCCACCTGACCGGCCCGGCCGGGTCAGCCGGTCTGCGTGACCAGCATCGGGCGCGAGTCCGGTGCTGCCCGCCGGGCGGCGTCCGCGGCCTCGTCGTCGGGCAGCTCCTGGGAGGCGCGCTCGGCCTCCACGCGCTCGGTGTACGAGCGCACCTCGGCCTCGACCCGCGCGTCGTCCCAGCCGAGGACGTCGGCCACCAGGGACGCCGCCGCGCGGGCCGCGGCGGTGCCCCGGTGGGAGTACTCGATCGACATCCGGGTGCGTCGGGCCAGCAGGTCGTCCAGGTGCAGGGCGCCCTCGTGCGTGGCGGCGTAGCGGATCTCGGCCCGCAGGTAGTCCTCGGCGCCCTCGAGGGGCTCGAGCAGCGAGGGGTCGGCCTCGCCCAGGGCGAGCACGTCCAGCGCCATCGAGCCGTAGCGGTCGAGCAGGTGGCGCACCCGCCACTGGGGCACCCCGTGCCGCTCGGCCAGGTGGGGCAGGGAGTTCACCAGCGCGTGGTAGCCGTCCGCGCCGACCAGGGGCACCCGCGCGGTCACCGAGTCCGGCACGCCGGCGCCGAGGTCCTCGCGGGCGGCGTCGACGGCGTCCTTGGCCATCACCCGGTAGGTCGTGTACTTGCCGCCGGCGATGGAGATCAGCCCCGGCTGGGGCCGGGCGACGGCGTGCTCGCGCGAGAGCGAGCTGGTGCCCTCGGACTCCCCGGACAGCAGCGGGCGCAGCCCCGCGTAGACGCCGCGCACGTCGGCGTGGGTCAGCGGCGTGGTCAGCACCCGGTTGGCGTGCTCGAGGATGTAGTCGATGTCGGCGCGGGTGGCCGCCGGGTGGGCGCGGTCCAGCGACCAGTCGGTGTCGGTGGTGCCGATGATCCAGCGGGTGCCCCACGGGATGAAGAAGAGCACCGAGGTCTCGGTGCGCAGGATCAGCCCGGTCTCGCTGGCGAAGCGGTCGCGCGGCACGACGATGTGCACGCCCTTGGACGCCCGCACGTGGAAGCGGCCCCGGCCCCCGGCCAGGTGCTGGACGTCGTCGGTCCACACGCCGGTGCAGTTGATGACGACGCGGGCGTGCACCTCGCGGGTGGCGCCGCTCTCGACGTCGCGCACGGTGGCGCCGACGATGCGGTCGCCCTCGTGCAGCAGCCCCACCACCTCGGTGGAGGAGCGCACGACGGCGCCGTAGTGCGCCGCGGTGCGCACCACCGTCATCGTGTGGCGCGCGTCGTCGGCCTGGGCGTCGTAGTAGCGCAGGGCGCCCTTGAAGGCGTGCGGCTTGAGCCCCGGGGCCAGGCGCAGCGCGCCCGAGCGGGTCAGGTGCTTGTGCAGCGGGACGGCCCGCGTGCTGGTCAGCCCGGCCATCGCGTCGTAGAGCGCCATCCCGGCGCCGATGTAGGGCCGCTCCCAGAAGCGGTGGTTGAGCGGGTAGAGGAACGAGACGGGCTTGACCAGGTGCGGCGCGATCGTGGTGAGCATGAGCTCGCGCTCGCGCAGCGCCTCGTGCACCAGGGCGAAGTTGAGCTGCTCGAGGTAGCGCAGGCCGCCGTGGAAGAGCTTGCTCGATCGGGAGGAGGTGCCCGAGGCCCAGTCCCGCTGCTCGACCAGCGCGGTGCGCAGGCCGCGGGTGGCGGCGTCGAGCGCGGCCCCGGCGCCGGTCACCCCGCCGCCGACGACGAGCACGTCGAAGGGCGCTGCGCCGAGGTCGTCCCAGGCGCGGGACCGCTGCTCGGGCCCGAGGGCGTCGTCGTGGTGGCTCACGGTTCCTCCGCTCCACGAGCCGCCCGTCCGGGCCGGCCCGTGATCGACTCCCCCTTGCCGGGGGTGGTCGCTCAAGAGTAGGACTGCTCCCCAGCGGCTGGACAGCGCGCTGGGCGACGGGGCCCGGTGCGGAGGGAGCCGTGGAGGCGGCTGTGGATCCATCGCTCGGTCAGGTCTTCGTCTCAGAGGTCATCGGCACCGCGCTCCTCCTGCTCTTCGGCATCGGCGTGGTCGCCAACGTCCTGCTGCGGGAGACCAAGGGGCGGGGCGCGGACTGGCTGCTCATCAGCTTCGGCTGGGGGCTGGGCGTCTTCGCGGGCGTCTACGCCGCCTACCGCTCCGGGGCGCACCTCAACCCCGCCGTGACGATCGGGCTGTGGGTGTCCGGTTCGGAGACCTACGCCGAGGGCGTCGACGTCACCTTCACCACGACCCTCGTGTACCTCGCCGGCGAGTTCCTCGGGGCCTTCCTCGGTGCGGTGCTCGCCTGGCTCGTGTACCGCCAGCACTACGACGCCCACGACGTGCCCGGCGAGAAGCTGGCCACGTTCTCCACCGGGCCGGCGATCCGCAGCTACGGCTGGAACCTCGTCACCGAGGTCATCGCCACCTTCGTGCTGATCTACCTCGTCCTCATCCTCGGCAACACCCCCACGGAGACCGGGCCGCTGGCCGTCGCGCTCATCGTCGTCGGCATCGGCGCCTCCCTCGGCGGCCCGACCGGCTACGCCATCAACCCCGCGCGCGACCTCGGCCCCCGCGTCGCGCACGCCGTCCTGCCGATCCGCGGCAAGGGCGGCAGCGACTGGGGCTACTCCTGGGTCCCCGTCGTGGGCCCGATCATCGGCGCCGTGCTGGCGGGCCTGCTGGCCCGCGTCGTCGCCTGACCCCCGTCGCCCAGAACCCGACCCGAAGGAGCACTCCGGTGGCCGAGCACATCGCCGCGATCGACCAGGGCACCACGAGCACCCGCTGCATGATCTTCGACCACTCGGGAGCCGTGGTCGGGGTCGGGCAGAAGGAGCACCAGCAGATCTTCCCCAGGGCGGGGTGGGTCGAGCACGACGCCGCCGAGATCTGGGACAACACCCGCGAGGTCACCGGCCAGGCGCTGGCCCGGGCGAACATCGGTGCCTCGGACCTGGCCGCCGTCGGCATCACCAACCAGCGCGAGACCGCCGTGGTCTGGGACCGGAAGACCGGGAAGCCGATCTACAACGCCATCGTGTGGCAGGACACCCGCACCGGCCGGATCATCTCCGAGCTCGGCGACCTCGGCGGAGGGGCCGACCGCTACAAGGAGAAGGTCGGGCTGCCGCTGGCCACCTACTTCGCCGGCCCCAAGGTGCGCTGGATCCTCGACCACGTCGACGGCGCCCGCGAGCGCGCCGAGCGCGGCGAGCTGCTCATGGGCACCATCGACTCCTGGCTGCTGTGGAACATGACCGGCGGCCCGGACGGCGGCCAGCACCTGACCGACGTCTCCAACGCCTCGCGCACGATGCTCATGGACTACCGCACCCTGACCTGGGACGAGGACATCGCCGCGGAGATGGGCATCCCGGTCGCGATGCTGCCGGAGATCCGCTCCAACTCCGAGGAGTACGGCCGGGGCCGCAAGGCCGGGTTCATGGCCGGCGTCCCGATCGCCGGGTCGCTCGGAGACCAGCAGGCGGCCACCTTCGGCCAGGTCTGCTTCGAGCGCGGCATGGCCAAGAACACCTACGGCACCGGCAACTTCCTGCTGCTCAACACGGGCGAGGAGGCCGTGTCGTCGAAGAACGGCCTGCTGACGACGATCTGCTTCAAGATCGGCGACCGCAAGCCCGTCTACGCGCTGGAGGGCTCGATCGCGGTCACCGGCTCGCTCGTGCAGTGGGTGCGCGACAACCTCGGGCTGATCGGGAGCGCGGCCGAGATCGAGGAGCACGCCCGCAGCGTCGACGACAACGGCGGGGCCTACTTCGTCCCGGCGTTCTCCGGCCTGTTCGCCCCGCACTGGCGCTCCGACGCCCGCGGCGCGCTCGTGGGCCTGACCCGGTACGTCAACAAGGGCCACCTGGCCCGCGCGGTCCTGGAGGCGACGGCCTTCCAGACCCGCGAGGTGGTCGACGCGATGAACGCCGACTCCGGCGTCGACCTCACCGAGCTGCGGGTGGACGGCGGCATGGTGGCCAACGAGCTGCTCATGCAGTTCCAGGCCGACATCCTCGACGTGCCGGTCGTCCGGCCGAAGATCGCCGAGACCACGGCGCTGGGCGCCGCCTACGCCGCCGGCCTCGCCGTGGGGTTCTGGGCCGACGAGGCCGAGCTGTCGACCCAGTGGGCCGAGGACAAGCGGTGGGAGCCGGCGATGGACCCGGCCGAGCGCGACCGCACCTACCGCAAGTGGGGCAAGGCCGTGCAGCGCACGCTGGACTGGGTGGACGACGACGACGACTGACCGCAGGGTGGCTCCATGAGCCCCTCACCCCTGCACGTCCTCGTCACCGGCTCCAGCGACGGCATCGGCCGGCGCACGGCCCAAGACCTCGTCGCCGCCGGCCACCGGGTGCTCCTGCACGCCCGCAGCGAGGCCCGCGGGCGCGAGGCCGTCGAGGCCGTGCCGGGCGCCGACGGCGTCGTGCTCGGCGACCTCACCTCCCTCGCCTCCACCCGGGCCCTGGCGGAGGCGGTCGCCGAGCGCGCGCCGCTGGACGCCGTCATCCACAACGCCGGGGTGGGCGGCTCCGGCGAGCGGGCCGTCACCGAGGACGGGCTGTCCCGGATCTTCCAGGTCAACGTGCTGGCTCCCTACCTCCTCACCGCACTGGTGCCCGCGCCGTCCCGGCTCGTCTACCTGACCTCCGGGCTGGAGGCGAACGGTCGTCCCGACCTGGACGACCTGCAGCACGAGCGGGGCCCCTGGAACGGCATGCAGGCCTACAGCGACTCCAAGCTGTGGGACGTCGTGCTGGCCTTCGCCGTGGCGCGCCGGTGGCCCTCGGTGCTCTCCAACGCCGTCGACCCCGGGTGGATCAAGACCCGGATGGGCGGGCCGTCGGCGACCGACGAGCTGCCCGAGGGCGCGGCCACGCAGGTGTGGCTGGCCACCAGCGACGACCCGGCCGCCACGGTGACCGGGCGGTACTTCAAGCGCCAGCGCGAGCAGCAGGCCCACCCGGCCGCCTCGCGCGAGGAGGTGCAGGAGGGCCTGCTCACCGCCTGCGCGAAGCTCACCGGGGTCGACCTGCCGGGCTGACGTGGGGGCGCCCGGTCCTGAGGGGCGCCAGCAGGAGCGCCTGCTGCGGGTGGCGCCCTGCGCGCCGCGAGCGCTGGGGGACGTGCGTGGGCCGCCGGCGCTCGCCGGTGACGGATCGGCGAGGACCGGGTCGCCCCCGGCAGGGGATCCCGTTGCGGACGGCGCCGTGGTGGTCGAAGCGGTCTCGGGATCCTCGGTCCACGCCCTCGGCTCCGTGGGTGGACGTGGGGCGGGGCGCGGTCCAAGGTGGCCTGGTGCTGCTGCGCTGGGTGATCGGTGAGTGCTTGCGCCAGGCCCGGCAGGAGCAGGGCCGGACCCTGCGGGACGTCGCGGAGGCCGCCGGGGTGTCGATCGGCTACCTGTCCGAGGTCGAGCGCGGCCGCAAGGAGCCCTCTTCGGAGGTGCTGGCCGCGATCTGCCGGGCGCTGGGCCTGGACCTCGTCGACCTTCTGGTCGCCGCGCAGCTGGAGCTCGCGCGCTGGCGCACCCCGCGGCTGGTCACCAGTCGCGGCGAGGTCGCCCTCGCTGCCTGAGGCGCACCACCCGGGAGCGGATCTCCTGACAGCGAAACGGGCCCGGATGGTGTCACGCTGAGCCTTAGCGTCGCGGCACGGACGTCGTCGAGGTGGTTCCCGGCCTGCACCTGCTGCGCCTGGGCATCAGCAACGCCTACCTGTGGCAGGACCCTGGCGGCATCACCCTGATGGACACCGGGCCGCCCGGCAGCGGCCCCGCGATCACCGCGGCCCTGCAGGGGCTGGGCCACCGGCGTGAGGACGTGCGACGGGTGGTGCTGACCCACTTCCACGACGACCACGCGGGCTCTGCCGCCGAGGGCGCCGCCTGGGGAAGCGCCAGCGTCCTCGTCGGCCGTGGCGACGCGACCTTCGTCCGCGGCGAGGCACCGGGGCCGCCGGTCTTCACCGGAGCGGAGGCCCGGCTGCACGCCGTCGTCGCCGCGGACCTGGCCCCGGCGCCGGCCTGCCCGGTCGACGAGGAGGTCGGCGACGGAGACGTCCTGGACTCGCCGGCGGCGCCGTGGTGATCGCCGTTCCCGGTCACACCCCGGGCAGCATCGCCCTGCATCTGCCTGCCCACCGCGTGCTGATCACCGGTGACACCATCGCCGAGCACCAGGGCGACGTCGTCCTGGGGCCGTTCAACACCGACCAATGGGGGAGTCAGGAACGGAGGCCGCTCCGGTCGAGGACGAGCAGCAGTGCCGACACCCCGATCACGAACGAGCCGGTGGCGGTCAGCGCGACGAGGAGCCCTCCGGGGGCGCTGACCAGGTGGCCTTGGCGGAGCAGCGATTCCTGCACGCGCCGGGCCCTCACCTTGGCCGCAGCGAACAGCATGAACGCGAGGGTCATGCCCACGGCGCCGACGGCCAGAGCGGTCGCCCCGGCGACAGGGGCCAGGAGCCGAGTGCCAGCGAGGGCCCCGACGGTCAGAGCCAGGGCGGTGCGCTGCCAGGCGAGCGCGGTCCGCTCCGGCTGCAGCCCGGGGTCGAAGACCTGCTCGGCCCTAGTCATCGCAGCAGCACGGCGAGCCCGACCAGCACGCCGGTGGTCGCGCAGCCCAGCACGAGGGGGGCATTCAACCAAGGCGCCGACAGCGGCTGGCCCAGGCGCATGGCTCGTTCGTCACGGCCCCATCCCCACCACGCCTGTGCAGGCGCGAGCAGCCCGAGCACGATCAGCACGAGCGCCGCCGCCAGGCGCAGGTCAGGCTGCAGGGGCAGGGAAAGCGTTTCCAGAGCCACGCCAGCAGCCATGAGCGCCAGGGAGGTGCGGATCCAGGCGAGGAAGGTCCGCTCGTTGGCGAGGCTGAAGCGAGGATCTGGCTCCTGGCCCACGCCGTAGACCCGGGACGGGAAGCGGCGCGGTGCCTCCTCCGGCGTCACAGCGCTACCGTCCGGAACCCGGCGTTGCCCATCGAGGAGTCGGGCGTGTTCGACGAGCGCGCGGCGTTGCGGTACCGGTTGCAGTACGAGTCGTGGCACAGGTAGGAGCCACCCCTGAGGGAGCGGACTGCACCGGACTCGGGTCCGCGAGGCTGCGCTGCAGCAGCGCCCGCTGGAGCCTGCCGGTAGGCGTGCGGTGAGTAGGCGTCCGCGCACCACTCCCACACGTTGCCCACGGTCTGCCACAGGCCGTAGCCGTTCGGCTCGTAGGAGCGCACGGGTGCGGTGGTCAGCCACCCGTCGTCCTTGGTGTTGAGGGTGGGGAACGTGCCTTGCCAGATGTTGCACCGCCAGGAGCCGTCAGCGTGGTGCAGCTCATCGCCCCAGGGGTAGCGGGCGCTCTCCAGCCCGCCGCGCGACGCGCGCTCCCACTCGGCCTCGCTGGGCAGCCGCCGGCCGGCCCAGGCGCAGTAGGCCTGTGCGTCGTGCCAGCTGATGTGGACGGCGGGGTGGTCCTCGCGGCCGACGACGTCAGACTCCGGCCCCTCGGGGTGCCTCCAGTCGGCTCCTCTGACCCCCAGCCACCACGGTGTGCCCGGCGCCGACCCCACGACGTCACCGGCTGCAGCACGCACCACGAGGTGGAAGACCGCGGAGTACCCGAACTCCTCCGCCTCGGTGCGGTGACCGGTCGCCGCCACGAACCGCTCGAAGTCGGCCACGGTCACGGTCGTGGCGTCGATGGAGAACGCGTCCAGCTCCACCAGGTGGACAGGCCGCTCACCGTCGCGGAGACGCCCATCGCCCTGGGCGTCCCCCATGGCGAAGGTCCCTGCGGGAACCTCGCACTGTTCCACGTCGTGGCACCCGGCTGCGGACGACGCCACGGCGGCGGGCTGCCGCCGAGCTGCGGCGGGGGAGCGGGGGGCGCAGCAGGAGGAGGAGTCGCTGGGCTCCGTCATCATCACCTCTGTCGACAGGGGGGTTCTTCGGCATGGCCGGGCCGCGGAAGCCTGAGCCAGCACTCCGCGGTCGTCCAACAGCATCTGGCGCGCCCGCCCCGTCGGAGGGTAGGGCGCCCTCGGTGCCGACCCGTCACACCAGCTCGATCTCGACGCTGGAGTCGACGTCCGTCGCTGATCTGGCCACGAGCAGGGTGAACACTCCGGGCTCGTAGCACCACTCACGGTCCTTCCAGTGGGCGAACGCGCGGGCTGGGACGACCAGGTCGAGGGTCGTGGTGTCCCCGGCATCCAGTTCGACGGTGTCGAAGGCCACGAGCCAGCGCTCGGGGCGTTCGATCGCGCTGCTGGGGCGAGCGGCGTAGATCTGGACGACGTGCTTGCCAGGACGCGGTCCGGTGTTGTGCACCTCCACGCGCACCACCGCCTCGCCCCCAGCGGTCACGTGAGGCGTCACGGAGTGGACGGCCGTCTCCCACGTGGTGTAGCCGAGACCGAAACCGAAGGGGTACGCGGGCTCGGCCCCTGCGCGGAGCCAGGCCCGGTACCCGATGTGGATGCCCTCGTCGTAGTGCAGCACCCCGCCGGAGGGTGTGGTCTCGAGAACAGGCACGTCGACCTGCCGCTGCGGCCACGTCGTCGGCAGGCGCCCGCCGGGCTCGGCCGCTCCGACGAGCACATCGACGAGCGCGTTGCCGTACTCCTGGCCACCGAACCAGGTGAGCAGCACGGCGGCGACCTGGTCGCGCCAGGGCAGCTCCACCGGCGCTCCGGCGTTGACGACCACGACGGTCCTGGACTGCGCGGCTGCGACGGCCGCGACCAGCGCGTCCTGCCGACCCGGGAGCTGGAGCGAGTCGCGGTCGTAGCCCTCTGACTCCACCTTGTCGTTGGTGCCCACCACCACGACGGCGAGATCGGCGGAGGCCGCTGCGGCGACGGCCTCCTGGAGCAGTTCCTCGGGGGCGCTGTCGTCGGGCACGAGTCCGAACGTCACCGAGAGGGCCCCGTCGAACGTGGCAGATCCCGCGAACTTCTCCACGACCACCTCGATGGGGCGTCCCTCGGTGACCCGCAGTCGGGCTGACGTCGCCGGAGGCGCGAGGAGCGCTGCCCCCAGGTCGTCGCCCACCGGATGGATCACGTCCTTCAGCAGATGCTGCCCGTCCACGGTGATCGCCACCGGACCGACCGAGCTGACGCCCAACAGCACCTCGCCGGTCGTCTCAGGCGTGTACCGCGTGTGCATGCGCACGCGGTCGCTCGAGCCGACCGGGGCGTCTCCGCCGATCCAGACGAGAGCCGTCGAGCGTCGGTCCTCGGCGAACAGCTCCTCCTCGCCCAGGTGGAAGCTGACACGCACGCCAGGCTGACCCGTCACGGGGTTCTCGAGCCGCTCGAGCGGCAGTTCAGCCACGCCATCGTGGACCACTGCGCCCGCGGCGTACGTTATCTCCGCGTCGGGGAACCTCGCGGTGACCGCGTCGAGGGGTGACACGACGCTCTCGGGGAGGACGGTGGCCGACCCACCGCCCTGGATGCGGGCGAACCGTGCGTTGTGGCCGATGACCGCGATCGAGCGGATGCCGGCGGTCGCTAGGGGGAGCACGCCCCTGTTGCGGACCAGCACGGTCCCGGCGGCGGCGGCCTCGCGGGTGAAGGCGACGGCCTCTTCCACGTGCGCTGGCGCCAGGACCTCGGCGTCGAAGCCCTGGAGGGCGCCCACCCGGGCGGCGAGCGTCAGCAGCCGCAGCACCTTGCGATCGATGGCCGACTCCTCGACCACCCCTTGGCGCACCGCCTGCACGAGGGTGTCTGTCCAGCTGCCCGTGGGCCCCGGCATGGCCAGGTCCTGTGAGTGCTTCGCGCTGTTGACGCTGCGCACGGCGCCCCAGTCACTGATGACGACGCCGTCGAACCCCCACTCGGAGTTCAGTGGAGTCTCGAGCAGCTCGTTCTCCGTCGCTCGCGCTCCGTTCACGGAGTTGTAGGCGCTCATCACCATCCATGCCCGCGACTCGACGACGGCCTTCTCGAACGCGGACAGGTACACCTCACGAAGCGCGCGCTCGTCGACTCTGACATCGACGGTGAACCGGTCGGTCTCGGAGTCGTTCGCCACGTAGTGCTTCGGGCAGGCGCCGACGCCGTTGTCCTGAGCTCCCTTGACGTAGGCGGCCGCGAGGTCGGCGGTGAGCAGCGGGTCTTCGCTGAAGGCCTCGAAGTGTCGGCCGCCCAGTGGGGAGCGGTGGAGGTTGATGGTCGGTCCGAGGATGACGTCCACGCCCTTCCGCCTGGCCTCGTTGGACGAGGCTGCGCCGTAGCGGCGGGCGATGTCGCGGTCCCAGGTGGCGGCGAGCGACGTCGCGGAGGGGAAGCTCACGGACGGGTCGCGCTCGTCCCACCGCGCTCCCCGCACGCCGGACGGTCCATCGCTGACGACGATGCGGCGGAGACCGATCTTCTCCATGGGGCGTGTCGACCAGAAGTCACCGCCGGTGAGCAGCAGGACCTTCTCGTCGAGGCTGAGCCGGGAGAGCAGATCGGCGAGGCGGGGGTCGTGGGGAGTCGTCACAGGGCACCGTGCCTTCGCAGTCAGGAGAGGCGGAGATCGGGGGTTGTCGCAGTGAGAGCAGCGACCGGCTCGCTGTTCCCGGGGTCAGGCGACTGGGGGCACGGTCGACAGGGCGTCGTCGAGCGCGTGCAGCTCACGGGCGCGCAGAGACGGCGTGAAGGCGGCGAGGTCGAGCAGTGTGCTGCCCGGCAGGACGCGGCTGAGGTGGGCGACCGCGACGCCGATCCGGTCGATCAGCATCGTGCGGATGCCCGGCACGGCCATGAGCTCGGACAGCTCGCTGTTCACCGACGGGAACCCGTCCCGGAAGGCGGCAGCGCCGGGCAGCGGGGCGCGCGCGTCGTCGTAGAGCTTCCGCTGCTGTGCGGCCAGGAGGTGCTCTGGGCCGGCGTGCCCGGTCTCGGGCAGACCCAACCGCTCGTACTGCGATGCGGGGGCGTCCGAGTCGCGCAAGCCGTCCAGCAGCATCTCGATCATCCGCAGCTCCAAGGCGTCGTCGAGGATGGGGCGCTGCTGCTCGGGGTCGTCCTGGAGGTCGAACAGGACGGTCCCGAAGGCGTACGGGTTGCCGAACGGCAGACCTGGCAGGCGCAGCACCGGGGCTCCGCGGGTGAAGGGCAAGGGGCCGACGAGCTCGGCGTCGGCCAGCTCGGCGACGTCGAACCGCGAGGACATGTGGGTGGGCATCAGCGTGTGCTCGAGCAGAGGCGCGTTCTCCGGCGACGCGCACGCTCGCATGTA
The DNA here is from genome assembly GCF_058932755.1 of Quadrisphaera sp. DVD1. Taxonomy (NCBI): domain Bacteria; kingdom Bacillati; phylum Actinomycetota; class Actinomycetes; order Kineosporiales; family Kineosporiaceae; genus Quadrisphaera; species Quadrisphaera sp. DVD1. The sequence continues at coordinate 22,081 of NZ_JBZYWI010000009.1, read as the reverse complement.
GACGTAGCGGCCGTCCGTCACGTTGACGTGTCCGCCGAACACGCCGAAGAGACCGGCCGGGCGACCGGGCTGGTCGCTGGCGATGATGCTCGACAGGCTGTTGCCCTGCATGCGCTCGGTCTTGTCGACGCCGAAGTGGTCGAGCAGCGTCGGCCCGATGTCGATCGTCTGCACGAGAGCGTCGCGCCGCTCCCCCGCGACCCGCGTACGCGGGTCCCAGACGAACAGCGGGGTGTGGATGTTCTCGTCGTACCAGGGCTGCACGTTCTTGCCCCACCAGCCGTGCTCGCCCAGCAGGAAACCGTGGTCGGTGCCGACGATCAGCATCGTGTCGTCCCACATGCCGTGCCGGTCCATGGTGTCGAGGACCCTGCCGAGGGAGGCGTCGCACATGGTCAGCAGGGCGGCGTACTCGTCGCGGACGTGGTCGACGACGTCCGCGTCCTCCGTGGCCCGGCGGTAGTCCGGCCAGTCGAACACGGGACCGGTGTAGTCGGAGAGCCCGCTGTAGTGCCGACGATGCTCGTCGTAGGAGAAGAAGGGCTCGTGCGGGTCGAAGCACTCGATCTGCAAGAACCAGCCGTCGTCGCGGTGGTTCGTCTCGATGAAGTCCAGCCCCGCGTTCACGGTGAGCGTCTGCGGGTGGTCCTTCTCGTCCTGCAGGTGCTGCCGGTTGACGAGGTCCTGCCGCCACAGCTGGTGTCGCAGCCGCCGCGGACCTTCCGGATCGACCGGATCGGCGACCTGCCCCTTCCAGGCGTCGCCCTCCTGCCCGCGGAAGAACTCGTACGTCGAGAACCGGTTGTGGTAAGTGGCGCCGCCATCTTCCCAGTAGTGCTGGTGGTCGGTGACGAGGTGAGCGTGGACTCCGGCCTGCTTGAGCATCTCGGGGATCGAGTCGTCGAACGGCTCCAGCGGACCCCAGGACCGGTGCAGGAAGTTGTACCGGGCGGTGTGCAGCTCGCGGCGCGCGGGCATGCAGGGCATGCTCCCCGCATAGCAGTTGTCGAAGGTCACGGTGTGTGCCGCGAGCCGTTCGAAGTTGGGAGCATGGACGCCCTCGGCTCCATAGGGCGGGAGGAACCGCCGGTTCAGGGTGTCGAAGAGCACGAAGATCGCTCTCATCGGGTGCGCTCCCGTCGGTCCGGCGCTGCGCCTGTCATGTGGGAGATCGTCATCCCGTCTCTCCTTTGAGATCGGCAAACCTAGCGAGCACTCGGTCAGTTGTACCACGCACGGACCGGCGGTGCCCAGGGCGGCGCCGGCGGGTGTCGGTCGCTGACCAGGCAGGCACCCGGGACCTCCGGTGCGCACGGGGCTCGATGGCGGCAGTGCTCCGCGGCGCAGCTCCAGGCGCCGCGATGCGGCTCGCCCCGGCGTCGGGGTCGTCGCCACCGTGGCTGATCCGTGACCTAGCAAACCTAGCGAGCACACGGTTAGTTCTGTAGTGTCCGCGGCGGGCCTCGGTCGTGGCCGCTTTCTCAACGTTGAGGAGAAATCACCGATGATGTCGACCCACAGGACGCGTGCGCGCCGCAACATCGCTGCGGCTGTGACCCTCGCTGGCGTCATGCTGGTCAGCGCGTGCAGTTCCGCTGTCTCGCAGGGCTCTGAGGGCTCGCAGGGTTCGGCTTCGGCTGAACCGGTCGACGGCGGCACCCTGGTGGTGGCACAGGCCGGAGAGCTCCAGCCGGGCGTCGTCCTCGGTCTGCGCGCTGGGAACGCCGCGTGGCTGCCCAACGTCTTCGAGCCGCTGACCCGGATCGTGGACGGCGAGCCCACGGGCGTCCTGGCGAGCGACTGGGAGTTCTCTGCTGACAACTCCACTCTCGACATCACGCTCCGTGACGACGTGACGTTCCACAGTGGCCGGCCGATGACCGCCGAGGACGTGAAGTGGACGTTCGAGAAGACGAAGGACCCGGCTGCTGGGTCGCAGGTCGCCAACATCGCGGCGAACTTCGCTTCGGTCGACGTCCTCGACCCGCACAGCCTCCGGATCACCTTCGCCACTCCTGCGAACCAGGCGACGCTCTTCGACTACTTCGAGATGACCTACATCGTCGATCCCGAGACCTACGACGGGCTCGCGGACGGATCCCAGGTGGTCGGCACCGGCCCCTACCAGTGGTCCGAGTACGAGCCGGGTGTCTCCCTGACGCTGACCCCCTACGAGGACTACCGGGACGCCGACGCCGCGCACCTCGACGCGATCGAGGTCCAGCTGGTCGGTGACAGCACGGCGCAGCTGTCCGCGCTGCGCAGCGGCCGGGCGCAGATCGCCGCAGGGCTGGGCCTCACGGACGCCGTCGGCTTCGAGTCGGACCCGGGGTACAGGCTCGTCGACGCCGCGGGGACGATCTACACGCTCGGTGTCGACGTCACGCAGGAGCCCTTCGACGATGTCAAGGTGCGCCAGGCCCTCGCGTACGCGATCGATGACGAGCGGATCAACGAGCAGGTGTACGCCGGCCTCGGCGAAGTGACGGACCTCTTCTGGGCGACGGATGCGCCCGGCGTCGAGCAGGAGCAGGTCAACGGGTACGACTACGACCCCGAGCGGGCGAAGGAGCTCCTCGCTGAAGCGGGCGCGGAGGGTGCTGAGGTCGTGATCACGGTGGTCGCCCTCCCGGCGATCCAGAGCGAGTACGAGATCATCGCGAACAACCTCACCGAGGCGGGGTTCTCGCCACGCGCGAACGTCGTGGACGAGGCGACGTTCAACTCCCTGCAGAACCAGTCGGCCCTGGGGCAGGCGTTCCTGCTCCTGCATGGCCAGGTCGGTTTCAGCCCGAGCACCATGCTGAACTCGCTGCCGTCGCTCCGCGCGAACAACCCCTCCCACTTCGACTCGCCCGAGTACCAGGCTCTTCGGGAGGCGTACCTCTCAGCGCCCGAGGGCGAGGCGGAAGCGGCGCTCGCCGAGCTCACGGACTACATCCTCGAGCAGGCCTGGAACGTGCCTCTGCTGCAGGCTCCGGGCGAGATCGTGGTGTCCAATGAGCTGCAGGGCATGAGCACGACGGCCCGGGGCTACATGCTGCTCGGCGACGCCTTCCTCCAGGACTGAGCGGTGGCCCGCTTCCTCCTGCGCCGGCTGCCGTCACTGCTGCTGGTCGTCGTCGCCAGCTCGATCATCGCCTTCATCCTGCCTCGCCTCGCGCCCGGCGATCCCGCCGCGGCGCTCGCCGGAGCTGATGCGACGCCTGATCAGGTGGCGGCCATCCGGGCCGAGGCGGGTCTGGACCGTCCGCTCGTCCAGCAGTACTTCGACTGGGTGTCCGGGATGTTCCGAGGCGACTTCGGCGACTCGTACCTGCTCAGCCGCCCGGTGTCCGAACTGATCCTGAGCAGGCTCTCGAGCACGCTGGAACTGGCCGGTCTGGCGACGATCATCATGATCATCGTCGGGCTCACGCTCGGGGTGCTGGCCGGTTCGCCTCGGGGGCGGGTCTCGCGCGGGCTGCTCGACGTGGTCACCACGGTGCTGCTCGGCACGCCGCCCTTCCTGACCGGCCTCCTGCTGATCCTGGGACTGGGCATCGCGTGGCGGGTGCTTCCCGTGAGCGGCGAGATCTCCGTGTTCGAGGACCCGGGGATCGGCATCCAGTACCTGATCCTCCCGGCCATCGCGCTCGCGCTGCCGCAGGCCGCCATCGTCGCGCGCCTACTGCAGACGTCGATGCAGAGCACCCGGGGCGAGGACTTCGTCGACCTGGCCATGGCGAAGGGGGCCACCCCGCGTCGGATCACCTACCGGCACGTCCTGCGCAACAGCCTCGGTGCGGGGATCGTCGCCATCGGCCTGCGCATCGGGGAGCTGCTGGGCGGCGCCATCGTGATCGAGGCGATCTTTGCCCGCAACGGACTGGGTCAGCTCGCCGTGCAGAGCGTCCAGGACCGCGACTACTTCGTGCTGCAGGCCTTGATCCTCGGCGCCGTCGTGATCGCCGTGCTCATCCAGATCATCACCGAGATCGTCCTGGCTTCGCTCGACCCGCGCATCCGACTGGAGGCAACATCGTGACTGTCGACTCGACCGTGTCGCCGGAGGCTCCGCCGCCGGAGATCGACTCCACGAAGAAGCGCGGACGTCTGAGCCCGAGTGTGCGCCGGTACTTCGCGGCCTTCCGGTCGGCGAAGGGCCGCATCGCGGTGGTCATCCTCAGCGTGATGGTGGCCGCGGCGGTGCTCGCCCCTCTGCTGTTCCCCGGGGGCTACGACGCGCAGACCCGCGAGTCGCTGCTCGGCCCGTCGGTCGCCCATCCGTTCGGCACCGACGAGCTCGGGCGGGACATCTTCGTCCGCGCCCTCTACGGGCTCCGGTCGGACCTCAGCATCATCGTCGTCGCGGTGCCGCTCAGCCTGGTGATCGGGACCGCGCTCGGCCTGGTCGGTGCTGTCTCGCGCGTCGCCGGATCCGTCGTCCAGCGCGTGCTCGACATCATCCTCGGGTTCCCCGGTCTCGTGCTCGGCATCTGCATCGTGCTCGTCCTCGGCGCAGGCTGGACCGCGCTCGTGGTCGCCATCACGATCATGGGGTTGCCGGCGTTCGGGCGGATGGCCCGGGCTGCTCTCCTCAGCCAGATGAGCCGCGAGTACGTGACGGCGGCGAGCACCCTCGGGGTGAGCCGGGGGAAGATCCTCGTCCGCCACATCCTGCCCAACGCCCTCGACCCGATCCTCGTGCAGGGGGCGGTGTTCGTGGTCGGCGCGATCTTCATCGAGGCGGCGCTCAGCATCGTCGGCCTGGGGATCCAACCGCCGAGGCCGTCCCTGGGCACGCTGCTCAACGTCGGCATGCGGTACATCAACCAGGCGCCCACGTACATCCTGGGCCCCACCGCCGTGCTGCTCCTGCTGGCACTCGCGTTTAGCCTCCTGGCCGACGCCCTCAACGAGACGGTGAACCGAAAGTGACGACCGCCGCATCCTCCACCGATCGGTCCCCGCTCGTCGTCGTGAGCGACCTGGCTGTGACCTTCTCCACGCCTCAGGGCGACGTGCGCGCCGTCGACGGCGTCTCCTTCGAGGTTCGCCGTGGGCAGATCCTGGGCATCGTGGGGGAGTCAGGGTCGGGCAAGTCGGTGACCTCGCGCGCGATCCTTCGCATGCTCCGCCATCCGGGAAGGGTGACGGACGGCCGGATCCAGTACCGCGAGAAGGACCTCCTTGCGCTGCCCGAGCAGGAGATGCGGCAGGTCCGGGGCAGCGACATCGCGATGATCTTCCAGGACCCCCAGGCGGCGCTCAACCCGGTCATGCGGATCGGGGCTCAGATCGAAGAGGCTCTGCTCATCCACGGGGTGAGCCGCCAGGACGCAGATGCTCGAACTCGGGAGCTGCTCGCGCAGGTCGGCATCCCCGACCCCGCGTCGGCGGCGAGGAAGTATCCGCACGAGTTCTCCGGGGGCATGCGGCAGCGAGTCGTCATCGCGATCGCCTTGGCGAACAAGCCCTCGCTGCTGATCGCCGATGAGCCGACGACCGCCCTCGACGTCACCATCCAGGCGCAGATCCTCGACCTGATCCGGCGCCTGCGGGACGAGCTCGACATCGCCATCATCTTCATCACCCACGACATGGGCGTGGTCGCGGAGCTGTGCGACGACGTGCTGGTCATGCGCCACGGGAAGGTGGTGGAGCGCGGACCCGTCCAGGAGGTGCTCCACAACCCGCAGCACCCGTACACGGTGGCGCTGATGAAGGCCGTGCCAAGCATGAGCACGCCGCTGAGGGCTCCCGTGCCCGCGGCGTCGAGGCCTGCCCTCGCCGTCACCGACCTGCGGGTGGACCTCGGGAAGCGCAAGACGCTGTTCCGGCCGGCCAGCCCCTTCTTCGCCGTCAACGGGGTGTCGCTCGAGGTGCACGCCGGTGAGACGCTCGGGCTCGTCGGTGAGTCCGGGTGCGGCAAGTCCACGCTGTCCCGGACCATCGTCGGGATCAACCCGGTCACGAGCGGGCGCATCGAGGTGGACGGCGCCGACGTGACCGCGATGTCCGCGGAGGATCGCCGGAAGGTCGTGGAGTCGGTGCAGTACGTGTTCCAGGACCCGTTCTCCTCGCTCAACCCGCGCCGCACGGCCGGCGAGTCGTTGGAGGAGGCTCTGCGGGTCGCGGGTGTGGCGCCCCGCAAGGTGCGGGAGCGCAGCGTCGATCTTCTGCGCCGCGTCGGGCTGGACGAGCAGTACCTCGATCGCTATCCGCACGCGTTCTCCGGGGGACAGCGGCAGAGGATCGGGATCGCCCGGGCCCTGGCCGCTGAGCCAGCGGTGCTCATCCTCGACGAGCCCGTCTCGGCGCTCGACGTGTCGATCCAGGCGCAGATCCTCGATCTGCTGACCGGTCTCCAGGAGGAGCTCGGCCTCGGGTACCTGTTCATCTCGCACGACCTGTCGGTGGTGCGAGGCATCAGCCATCGCGTGGCGGTGATGTACAAGGGGCAGATCGTGGAGGCTGGGACGACGGACGACATCTTCAGCCGAGCCCAGCACGCCTACACCCAGCAACTGCTGGCCTCGACGCTGCTGCTCGCGTCGTAGAGCCCGTCGTCGGCGCGCTGCCGCTGTGCGGCTGCGCAGCAGGGCATCGACGACGCCGGTGCAGGTCGACCGGCCAACGGCGCGGCATGACGGGCGTCGTCGGCCGGTCGACGGGCCCCGAGGATGCGTCGAGTGCGCCTGCGGGGCCCTCTGGCGGCTTGGCGGATGAGCTGGGTCCCAGACCGTCCACGTCCGTGCGTCCCGCTGCTCGTGTCAGGTCAGACCTCGGGCTTCGGCATCTGCGTTAGGTAGGGGGCCAGCAGCCCCATGAACTGGCGGAACACCTCGACCCTGCTCATCGCATCGGGCGCGAACAGCCACTGGACGCGGAGGCCGTCTGCCAGACCCACCATCCATCGAGCGACGGTCTCCGTGGTCACGCCTGCCGGCAGGCGCTCTTCATCGATGAGAGGCCTGATGGATGCTTCGGTGGAGGTGATGATCTCGGCGTAGCGCGCTCTGAACCATTCATGGCCGGGGTGACCGTCGGCGAGGCTCTCGGCTGACAAGATCGTCATGAGCTGGACGAGCATGGGATTCTGCTCGTTGCGCTCGAGCGTGCGGATGAACGCGTGGATGCCGTCGTATCCCGCGGCCGTGTCCGCCCCCTGGTCCGCGCTGGTGCGGCGCTCCCGCTCCTGGAGCGCGGCGAGGAGAAGCGCCGCTTTGGAGGGGAAGTGGTGGAGCAAACCAGCCTGGGTGATGCCGACCTGGCTCGCGAGGTCCGCGATGCTCACCGTGTGGAACCCTCCCGCAGAGAAGAGTTCGAGAGCGACGTTGACGATCTCCTGCTTCCGGGCTTCGCCGCGCGGACGTGTGGCCCGTGCCGATGGGTCCTTGACCGTCATGTCTGCCTCATCGCGTGCGGAAGGGATGCCAGTTCGTCACCGCGCGGAGCATCCGACTCATGCGCGCTCTGCTCCACTGGGTCTACCGTCCGAACCTAGCGCCCACTAGGTTATCAGGTGCCACAGGCGCTGTTCGGCTTCGACGTCATCCACGGCCTGCGCACCATCCTCCCGGTGCCGATCGCGATGGTCGCTTCGTGGGACCCCGAGGCCATCAGGAGCGGTTGCTGAGCGCGGCGTTGATGGCGTCGACCGTGCCGCGGGGGTCGGCCACCGTCAGGTACAGGCGCTGGTACTTCTCGCGGTCGAGCTGGACCACGATCGTGCGGCGGTGTCCTGAGCGGCGAGCGGAGACGTTCCAGAAGCTGGTGTCGCCGTCCTTGGTGGAGGTGCCGGCCCACTTGCCCGGAACGGCCAGGCCGGGGTGGCGCAGGCCCTTGGGTTCGGTGGCGGCGTCGGGGTCGGCGGTGGCCCCGCGCACGTGCGCCAGCGGGATGGTGAGCTGGCGGGTGAGAGACCACATCCGATCCGACCCGGTGGGCTCGATGATGAGCGCGTCCGGGGTGAGGGTGACGGTGTTGTTCATGGCGCTGGGTCCCTTCAGGTGGGCTGGCTGAGGCTGATGCGGGCGCGTGCGAGGAGCCGGCGCCCCAGGAGTGACGCGGCGTGCTCGGGGCCGGCCCGCTCGGCGAGAGCTCGCTCGACCAGGGCCCGGACCTCCTCGTCGCGCGGCGCGAGTTCGAGGGTGGCGACCAGGAGCAGGTCGAGGAGCGTCTCGTCGTCCGTGCCGGTGCTCCAGGTGGTCGGCCCGGTGGTCGGGGCGCCATCGGCTCCGGTCTTCTCGCTGCTCGGTCTGTGCGCTGCTGCAGTCGGGTCTGCCGCTGGCAGGAGGTGGGCGCGCAGGGCGGTGAGGAGGGGCCGCGCTTGCTGCCGAAGGCCTGGTAGAGGCTGCCGCGGTGAAGACCGGTGGCGTGGGGCAAGTCGTCGACGGAGGTCGCCTCGTAGCCGAGATCGGTGAAGGCGGCGCTGGCCGCGGCGATGACGGCGTGCTGGTCGAAGCTGCGAGGTCGGCCCATGTCGTTCATCACCGGCAAACAGACGAAGCAGCGAGCGGGCCGGCCAGCGCGTCCGCGGGCGCCTCCGCCCGGCGTACGGTGGGGGCGTGCTGCGGACCGCGCTGCGCCCCTGGTCGCTGGGCCTGCTCGTGCTGGCCCTCGCGTTCGCGACCGCCTTCGCGGCCCTCGGCGACTGGCAGCTGGGGCGCTCCCGCAGCCAGGCCGGCCCGGCGCCGACCGAGCAGGTGGTGCCCCTGGCCGAGGTGCTGGCCCCCTCCTCGACCTTCACCGGCGCGGCGAACGGCCAGCGCGTCACGGTGAGCGGCGTCTTCCGCCCGGAGGACCAGGTGCTCGTCGTCGACCGGCCGCTCGACGGCCGGCCCGGCTCGTGGCTGGTCACGGCGCTCGCGGTGGAGGCCGGTGGCGGCGGCACCGCCCTGCTGCCGGTGCTGCGCGGCTGGCTGCCCGAGGGCGCCGAGCCCCCGCCCCCGGCGTCCGAGCCCGTGCAGCTGACCGGCCGCCTCCACCCCGGCGAGCCGCCCCGCGGCTACGCGCCGGGGCAGGACCTGCGGGCGCTGAGCTCCGCCGACCTCGTCAACGCCTGGGACCTGCCGCTCTACACCGGGTACCTCGCGCTCGAGGAGGCGCAGGCGCCGCTGTCCGTCGTGCCGACGCAGGCGCCGGAGCGCGAGGTGAACCTGCGCAACGTCTCCTACGCGCTGCAGTGGTGGCTCTTCGCCGCCTTCGCGGTGCTCGTGTGGGCCCACCTGGTGCGGCAGCGCCACCGCGACGAGCAGGCCGACGAAGCCTGGGAGGATGAGGGCATGAGCTCCGACACCGCCGAGCAGATCCCGCAGGAGACCCGCCCGTGAGCGCGGTCGACGGCCGCCCCGCCCGCCCCGCCGGCGCGGCCGGACGGCGGCGCGAGGCCGGCTCGGCGCTGACCCGCTACCGGGTGATGGCCATCGTCACCGGCGTCATGCTCGTGCTGCTGACCATCTCGGTGCTGCTGCAGCTCGCCGGCGTCGACACGGGAGCGGTCGGCTCGGCCATCGCGATCGCCCACGGCTGGATCTACGCCGTCTACCTCGTGACGGTCTTCGACCTGTGGTCGCGGCTGCGCTGGCCCTTCGGCCGGTTCGTCGTCCTCGTGCTCTCCGGCGTCGTCCCGCTGCTGTCGTTCTGGGCCGAGCGCCGCGTGGTCGCCGAGGTGCGCTCCGGCCGCTACGGCCCGCACGTGCCGGCCACGCCCGGAGAGGGGACCCCCCGATGAGCACCCACGACGACGTCCAGCCCGACGTCCCGCCGCAGGACGCCGAGGCCGTCGCGGAGACCCAGCACCGCCCGGTGCTCGTGGTCGACTACGGCGCCCAGTACGCCCAGCTGATCGCCCGGCGCGTGCGCGAGGCCGACGCGTACTCCGAGATCGTGCCCGGCTCGATGCCGGTCGCCCAGCTCCTGGCCAAGGACCCGGCCGCGATCATCCTCTCCGGCGGGCCGTCGTCGGTGTACGCCGAGGGCGCCCCGCAGGTCGACCCGGCGCTGTTCGAGGCCGGCGTGCCCGTCCTGGGCATCTGCTACGGGTTCCAGGCGATGGCCTCCGCGCTGGGCGGCGAGGTCGCCCGCACCGGCCTCAGCGAGTACGGCGGCACGCCGCTGGAGGTGGCGACGCCGGAGAGCACGCTGCTGCACGGCCAGCCCGAGCAGCAGAACGTGTGGATGAGCCACGGGGACGCCGTCCAGACCGCGCCCGAGGGCTTCACCGTCGTCGCCTCGAGCTCCGGGGCGCGGGTGGCGGCCTTCGAGGACGACGAGCGCAAGCTCTACGGCGTCCAGTGGCACCCCGAGGTCGGGCACTCCACGTTCGGCCAGCGGGTGCTGGAGAACTTCCTGCGCCGGGGCGCGGGCGTCCCGGGGGACTGGACCACCGGCAACGTCATCGCCGAGCAGGTCGAGCGCATCCGGGCCCAGGTCGGGGACAAGCGGGTGATCTGCGGGCTCTCCGGCGGGGTCGACTCCGCCGTGGCCGCGGCGCTCGTGCAGCGCGCCGTCGGCGACCAGCTGACCTGCGTGTTCGTCGACCACGGGCTGCTGCGCGCGGGCGAGGCCGAGCAGGTCGAGCAGGACTACGTCGCCGCCACCGGCGTCCGGCTCGTCGTCGTCGACGCCGTCGAGCAGTTCATGACCGCGCTCGCCGGGGTGACCGACCCCGAGACCAAGCGCAAGACGATCGGCCGCGAGTTCATCCGCGCCTTCGAGGGCGCCGCGCGCGACCTGGTCGCCGAGGACGAGGGCAGCGAGTCGTCCGTCGAGTTCCTCGTCCAGGGCACGCTCTACCCGGACGTCGTGGAGTCCGGCGGCGGCGAGGGCGCGGCGACGATCAAGAGCCACCACAACGTCGGCGGGCTGCCCGACGACCTGCAGTTCTCCCTCGTGGAGCCGCTGCGGACGCTGTTCAAGGACGAGGTCCGTGCGGTCGGCGCCGAGCTGGGGCTGCCCGACGCGATGGTGTGGCGCCAGCCGTTCCCCGGGCCCGGCCTGGGCATCCGGATCATCGGCGAGGTCACCCACGAGCGCCTGGAGACCCTGCGCGCGGCCGACCTCATCGTCCGCGAGGAGCTCACCGCGGCAGGCCTGGACCGCTCGATCTGGCAGTGCCCCGTGGTGCTGCTGGCCGACGTCCGCTCCGTCGGCGTCCAGGGCGACGGGCGCACCTACGGCCACCCGGTCGTCCTGCGCCCGGTGAGCAGCGAGGACGCGATGACCGCTGACTGGTCGCGCCTGCCCTACGACCTGCTCGCGCGGATCTCCACCCGGATCACCAACGAGGTGCCCGAGGTGAACCGGGTCGTGCTCGACGTCACGAGCAAGCCGCCGGGCACCATCGAGTGGGAGTAGCGGGCGCAGCACCCGGCCCGCCACCCGGTGCGGCCCGCGAGGTCGCGGCGGTCTTCCTCCGCCTCGGCGTCATCGCCTTCGGCGGGCCGGTGGCGCACGTGGCGATGATGCGCGAGGAGCTCGTGCGCCGGCGCGCGTGGGTGGACGACCAGCGCTTCCTCGACCTGGTCGGCGCCACCAACCTCGTCCCGGGGCCGAACTCCACCGAGCTCGCCATCCACCTCGGCCACGACCGGGCCCGCTGGCGGGGGCTGGTGCTGGCGGGCGTCTGCTTCATCCTGCCCGCGGCGGGGATCGTCACCGCCCTGGCCTGGGGGTACGTGCGCTACGGCTCCACCCCGGCGGTCGACGGGCTGCTCCACGGCGTCGTCCCGGTGGTGCTCGGCATCGTCGTCTGGGCCCTGCTCGGCCTGGCCCGGACGGCGGTCAAGGGCCCCTGGCACGCCGTCCTGGGCGTCGCGGCCCTGGCGGCGTCGCTGCTCGGGGCGCCGGAGCTGCTCGTGCTCGCCGCCGGCGCCGCGCTGGCCGGGGCCGTGCGGGCGGCCCAGCAGGTGCGCGGCCCGCAGGCGCTCGCCCTCCTCCCCGCCCTGGTCGCCACCGCGGGGCCGGGAGACCGCGACCTGTCCACGCTCTTCTGGACCATGCTCAAGATCGGCTCGGTGCTCTACGGCAGCGGGTACGTCCTGCTCGCGTTCCTCGAGGGCGACCTCGTCGACCGGCTGGGCTGGGTCACCGGCCAGCAGCTGCTGGACGCCGTCTCCATCGGCCAGGTCACCCCCGGGCCGGTCTTCACGACGGCGACGTTCCTCGGCTACCTCGTCGCCGGGGTGCCCGGCGCGCTCGTGGCCACGGTCGCGATCTTCCTGCCCTCCTTCGTCTTCGTCGGCCTGCTGACCCGGATCACCGACCGCCTGCGCGCCTCGCCCTGGACCTCGGCGCTGCTCGACGGCGTGAACGTCACGGCGCTGGCCCTGATGGCCGCCGTGACCCTGCGGCTGGGCGCCACGGCGGTGGTCGACCCGCTCACCGCTGCCCTCGCCCTCGTCGCGGTGCTGGTGCTGTGGCGCACGCGGGTCAACAGCGCCTGGCTCGTGGCCGGGGGCGCCGTGGTGGGTCTGGGGCGCGTCCTGCTCGGCTGACCGGGGGAGGCGCGGCGGCGCCGCTGCAGGACCCGGCGCCACCGACCGATGCCGCTGCGTGGACACCGACCGAGGCGCAGCGCTGCGCCGCGCCGCCGGCGCCGCGGGCGCGACCGGCGTCCTGGCGTGGGCGCTCGGCGCAGCCCTCCTCGAGGGCACCGCGCGAGCGCTCGTCACCACGGCAGCGCTCACGGCGCTCATGCTGCTCGCCGCCGCCCTCACCGCGGTGCGCGCCGCCCGCGGCGCCACCGCGCGCCAGCGCTGGGGGTGGGGAGCGCTCGCCGCGTCCTCGGCGTGCTGGGCGGCCGGCGAGTCGGCGTGGGTCGTCACGGCCCGCACCTCGGCGACGATCGTCGTGCCCTCTCCCTCCGAGCCGCTGTTCCTCCTCTCGGCGCCGCTGCTGCTCGTGGGGGTCGCCGTCCTGACCCTGCGCCAGCCCGTCCTCGCCGGGCGGGCGCTGGTGGCGCTCGACGGCGCCGTCGTGGCCGGGTCGGTCCTCGCGGCGACCTGGCAGGCGCTCGTCCACGGGGCCGGGTCCACCGGCGCGACGATCGCGACGGCCGGGGTCACCGCGACCTACCTGGCCACCGACGCCGCCGTGATGGCCGTCGGGCTCATCGTGCTGGCCCGCACCGGGCTCTCCCGCTCGGGCGGCGCCTGGCGCCGGGGCACCCTGCCGCTGCTGGCCGGCGCCGCCCTGGCCGCCGGCGCCGGTGACGCCGCCTACAGCCTCGTCGACGTCGCCGCGGGGTACCCGATGGGGCACCCGGTCGAGCTCGGCTACGTGCTGCGCGCCGTCCTGCTCGCCGCCGCGGCGGTGGCCGCGCGCCGGGCGGAGCAGCCGGTGGCGGCCCTGCCCGGGCGCGTGGCGCTGCTCGCGCCCTACGCCGCGGTGCTGGTCGGCGTGGGCAGCGTCCTGTGGCGCGGGGCCTTCGGCGAGGTGGACGGCGGGACCCTGGCGATCGTCGCGGTCGTGATGCTGCTCGTCATCGTCCGCCAGGTGCTGACCGTGCTCGAGCACACCGCGCTCACCCGCGACCTCGAGGACCGGGTCGGCGAGCGCACCCGCCAGCTGGCCGACCAGGAGCAGTGGTTCCGCACCGTGCTGCACCACTCCTCCGACGTCGTCACGGCGACCGACGCCGACGGCGTGGTCAGCTGGCAGTCCGGCTCCGGCGGCTGGGCGGGGGACCTGCGCGGCCGCGACCTCACCGACGTGCTGGCCCCCGGCGACGCCCTGGCGACGGCTCGGGCCGTGCGCGCCGCGGCAGGCGCGCCCGGGTCGGTGCACCCGGTGAGCTGGACCCTGCCCGGTCCCGACGGGGCGCCGCTGCACCTGGAGACCAGGATCACCTCCCTCCTGCACGACCCCGTGGTCGGTGCCCTCATCCTCACCACCCGCGACGTCACCGAGCGCGCGCGGCTGCAGGAGCAGCTGTCCCATCAGGCCTTCCACGACGAGCTCACCGGGCTCGCCAACCGCAGCCTGTACCGAGACCGCCTGGAGCACGCGCTCGCCGCCCGCGTGCGCGACGGCCGGCCCGTCGCCGTGCTCTACCTCGACCTCGACGGGTTCAAGGCCGTCAACGACGCCCTGGGCCACGGGGCCGGTGACGCCGTGCTGCGCGAGGTGGCCGCCCGGCTGGGCTCGGCCGTCCGGCCGGGCGACACGGTGGCGCGCCTGGGCGGCGACGAGTTCGCGGTGCTGCTCGAGCGCGTGCGCGACGTCGAGGAGGCGGAGGAGGTCGCCGCCCGGCTGCTGGGCTGCCTCGGGTCACCGCTGGTGCTCCAGGGCCGGACCGTGCCCCTGCGCGCGTCGCTGGGCCTGGCCGTCACGGAGACCGGCACCGAGACCGGCGAGGAGCTGCTGCGCGACGCCGACCTGGCGATGTACCGGGCCAAGGCCGGCGGCACCGGCGAGGTGCGGCGGTACCAGGCGAGCATGCGCGACGAGCTCCTCGCCCGCGTGCGGACCGAGGAGGGCCTGCGCCGGGCCCTGGCCGAGGGCGAGCTCCGCGTGCACTACCAGCCCACGGTCGACCTGGCGACGGGGCGGACGACCGGGGTCGAGGCGCTGGTGCGCTGGCAACTGCCCACCGGGGAGCTGGTCCCGCCGCTGGAGTTCATCCCGGTGGCCGAGGAGACCGGCCTGGTGGTGCCGCTGGGCACCTGGGTGCTGCGCGAGGCCTGCGCCCAGGGCGCCCGCTGGCTCGCCGGACCGGGCGAGCCGCTGTCGGTGTCGGTCAACGTCTCGGCCCGCCAGCTCGACGCGTCCCTCGTCGCGGTGGTGGCCGACGCCCTGGCCGAGACCGGCCTGCCCGCGCACCTGCTCGTGCTCGAGCTCACCGAGAGCGTGCTCGTGGCCGACGACGCCGGCACCTCCGCGGTGCTGCACGCCCTGAGGCGGCTCGGGGTGCGCCTGGCGATCGACGACTTCGGCACCGGGTTCTCCGCGCTGGCCTACCTCTCGCGGCTGCCGATCGACGTGATCAAGGTCGACCGCGCCTTCGTGGCGCAGCTGGGCGCCGGCGAGGGGCGGGCCGACCTGGCCCGCACGATCATCGAGATGGCCCGCGCGCTGGGCATGAGCACCACGGCCGAGGGCATCGAGACGCCGGAGCAGCTGGCCGCCCTGCGCGGGCTCGGCTGCGACCTGGGGCAGGGCTACCTCTTCTCCCGCCCGGTGCCGGCCGAGCAGGTGCGCGCCCTGCAGGGCGCCGGCCCGGCCGCGGCGGTCACGCCGGAGGCCGCTCCTCGGCGAGCGCCCGCTCGGCGAGGTCCCGCAGCGCGCCGGTGAGGGAGCCGTCGGGCACGACGGCCCGCTGGTCGTCCACCTCGATCGTCCACACGAAGGCGTCGCGCACCCGCTCGGGAGGGGCGGGTGCGGGCGGCAGGGGCCGGGCCCGCTCGGCGAGCGACAGCCAGGCGTCGGCGTCCGCGCGGCCGTCGGTGTCCAGCTCGGCGCGGCGCACGAGGCCCGCGAA
The DNA here is from genome assembly GCF_058932755.1 of Quadrisphaera sp. DVD1. NCBI lineage: Bacteria > Bacillati > Actinomycetota > Actinomycetes > Kineosporiales > Kineosporiaceae > Quadrisphaera > Quadrisphaera sp. DVD1. The sequence goes on along the minus strand of NZ_JBZYWI010000009.1, from coordinate 6,615 downwards.
GCCGCCGCTGCGGCTGACGGTGATCCGCACCGCGCCTCCTCGACCTCAGCTCGCGGGGACGACCCCCACGCCGTCCCACCCGGCACCCACCGCCTCGACCTCCGCCGAGGCCGGGCCGAACCGCCGGGCGGCGGCGTCCAGCGTGACCGCGGCGAAGGCGGCGAAGCCCGGCGGGCCTGCTGGCGGCGCCAGCCTAGGGTCGAGCAGGGCGTCGTACCAGACCCGCCCGGCCCGCTCCCACGCCCGGCCGCCCAGGGCGGTGGCCGCGAGGTGGAAGGCGCGGTTGGGGATCCCCGAGTTCAGGTGCACCCCGCCGTCGTCCTCGTCCGTGACGACGTAGCCGGCCATGTGGCCGGGCTGGGGGTCGCGCCCCAGCACCGGGTCGTCGTAGGCGGTGCCGGGAGCGGCCATCGAGCGCAGCGCCACGCCGCGCACGCCCGGGCGGAACAGGCCCTGCCCGATCAGCCAGCTGGCCTCGTCGGCGCTCTGGCCGGCGGCGTGCTGCTCCACCAGCGCGCCCAGGACGTCGGCGACGGACTCGTTCAGCGCGCCGGTCTGGCCGCGGTAGGCCAGGTCGGCGGTGTACTGGACGACGCCGTGGCCCAGCTCGTGCCCGATGACGCTGAGGGAGGCGGTGAACCGGCCGAAGACCCGGCCGTCGCCGTCGCCGAAGACCATCCGCTCGCCGTCCCAGAAGGCGTTGTCGTACGCCTGCCCGTAGTGGACGGTGGCGGGCAGCGGGCGGCCGGCGCCGTCGAGGGAGTCGCGCGCGAACGCCTCCAGCAGCAGGGCCCACGTGGCGCCCAGGCCGTCGTGCGCCTCGTCCACCGCCGGGTCTCCGGTGGGCGGGTCGTCCTCCCCGCGCACCACCTCGCCCGGCAGCTCGGTGGTGCCCCGGGCGTCGCTGATCGTGCGCTGCGGGCCCGCCTCCACGGGGCCGATCCCCGTGCGCGCCCGCGCGGGGCGCTCGGCGCGCACCGCTGCGTCGGTGGCCAGCGTCCGCCGCGCCGGCTCGGCGAGCAGGCCCTCGGGGGCCTCGCCCGACGCGGCGATCCGGTCGAGCAGGTAGGGAGGGACGATGGAGCAGCGCGCGGCCATGGCGGCACGGTGCCACCGACCACCGACGGTCGCCGCCCGAGCGCAGCGGGTGAACGGCTCAGATCGGGTCGAGCAGCCTGCGCAGGAAGCGCTGCGTGCGCTCCTCGCGGGGGGCGCCGAGCACCGCGCCCGGCTCGCCCTGCTCGACGACGAGGCCGCCGTCCATGAAGACCACCTGGTCGGCCACCTGCTGGGCGAAGCGCATCTCGTGGGTGACCACGACCATCGTCCAGCCCTCGCCGGCGAGGTCCTTCATCACGGCCAGCACCTCCCCGACCAGCTCGGGGTCCAGGGCCGAGGTGGGCTCGTCGAAGAGCATCAGCCGGGGGCGGATGGCGAGCGCGCGGGCGATCCCGACCCGCTGCTGCTGCCCGCCGGAGAGCTGGAAGGGGAACTGCTCGGCCTTGCTGGCCAGACCCACCCGGTCCAGCAGCTCGAGCGCCTCGCCGCGGACCTGGTCGCGAGGTCGTCGCTGGACGGTGACCGGGCCCTCCATGACGTTCTGCAGCACGGTCATGTGCGGGAAGAGGTTGTGGCTCTGGAAGACCATGCCGCTCTGGGCGCGCAGGGCCGTGGCGGTGCGCTTGTCGACGCGGCCGGAGAAGTCCACCGCCACGTCGCCGATCCGCACGGTCCCGGCCTCGGGCACCTCGAGGGTGTTGAGGCAGCGCAGCGCCGTCGTCTTGCCCGAGCCCGACGGGCCGCACAGCACCGTGACGGAGCCGGCCGGCACGTCGAGGTCGATGCCGCGCAGCACGTGCAGGTCGCCGAAGGACTTGACCATCCCGCGGACGCTCAGGAGAGGGGACTCGCTCATCACGCCACGTACCTCCCGAGCCGCGACTCCGCCCGCGTCTGCGCGGCGGACAGGAGCAGGCAGACCACCCAGTAGTAGATGGCTGCCACGGTGTAGATGGTGAAGAACTGGAACGTCGGTGCAGCGATCTCCTGGGCCCTGCGGAACAGCTCGGTGTACAGCACCGTGGCGCCCAGCGAGGTGTCCTTGACCAGGGAGATCAGGGTGTTCGACAGCGGGGGGACGGCGACCCGCGCGGCCTGGGGGAGCACCACGCGGCGCAGCGCGGTGGTGCGGCCCATGCCGATCGTGGCCGCGGCCTCCCACTGGCCGCGGGGGACGGCGAGGATCGCGGCCCGGACCACCTCGGACGCGTACGCGGCGACGTTGACCGTGAACGCGATGACGGCGGCGGGCCAGGGCTCGAGCGTGATGCCGAACGAGGGCAGGCCGTAGAAGACGATGAACAGCTGCACCAGGAGCGGGGTGCCCCGGACCACGGACACGTAGGCCCGCGCCACCGCGGAGACCACCCGCACCTTCGACAGGCGCATCAGCGCCACGACCACCGCCACGGCGAGGCCGAAGACGAACGTGACCGCCGTCAGCGGGATGGTGCCGTAGACCAGGCCCCGCAGCAGCGGCACGAGGGAGTCCTGGACCAGGCCCCAGTCGACGTCCTGCTCCACCAGCGCGCCCCGTCCCTCAGACCCGGACGGTCACTGGGTGACGTCCGCGCCGAACCACTCCTGGGAGATCTCCGCCAGCGTGCCGTCGGCGCGCAGGTCGGCGAGCGCCTGGTCGACGTCGTCCACCAGGGCCGAGTCGCGCGTGAAGGCGAAGGCCTGCTGGGTCTGGTCGTCGGTCTCGCCGGCGATCTTCACGCTCGTGTCGCCGGTGGTCTCGAGGTAGTTCAGCACCGCGAGGTCGTCGTTGATCGTCAGGTCGACGCGGCCCTGCTGGAGCAGCGTGATGGCCTGGGTGAAGCCCTCCACGGCCTCGACCTGCGCTCCGGCGGTGGTCGCGATCTCGGCCCAGTTGCTCGTGGCCGACTGCGCCGTGGTCTTGCCCGCCACGTCGTCGAGGGTGGTGACCGAGGTGTCGTCGGCGCGGGTGACGATCGCGCCGGTGGAGACGGTGTACGGGGTGGAGAAGTCGTAGGTCTCCAGCCGCTCCGGCGTGATCGAGACCTGGTTGGCCACGACGTCGTACCGCCCGGCCTCCAGGCCGGCGAAGATCGCGTCCCACGGCACCTCGGCGAACTCGACCTCGAGGCCCAGCTCGTCGGCCACGGCCGTGATGACGTCGACGTCGTAGCCGGTGAGCTCGTTGGTGGCCGGGTCGTGGAAGGAGAAGGGGGAGTAGGTGCCCTCGGTGCCCACGCGCAGGACGCCGTCCTCCTGCACCGACTCGCTGACGCCGCCCGCGGTCGACGTGTCGGAGGAGCCGTCGGAGCTGCCGCAGGCGCTGAGCGCCAGCACGGCGGCGGACAGGGCGAGCGTGGTGCGGGCGGTGCGGTGCATCGGGGGTCCTCCTGGACGACGTCGGGGGCGGTCTGCGGCCCCCGGAGAGGGGCAACGCGCCGAGGGCCGGGGTTAGTCCGCGTCCGGCGCGGGCCGGTGCGCCGACGCGCCGGCGGCTCCGGGTGCGGGTGCGGGTGCGGGTGCGGGGGCGTCCGCCGGCTCGCGCGCGGCGGGCGCCGGGTCGAGCTCCGGGACGGGCCGCGGCCCGCCGTCCTGCACCGGTGCCGGCGGCTCGTCGTGGGGGTCGGTCGCGGCCCCGGCCAGCAGCGGCAGCAGCCAGTGGGCGCTCGGGTTGGCGTCGACGAGCACCGCGCGGGTGAGCAGGCTCAGGGGCACGGCGAACAGGGCGCCCAGGCCGCCGAGGACGAACCCCCAGAAGACCAGGGACAGGAACGTCAGGGTGACCGAGAGGCCCACCGCGTCGCCGACGAACTTGGGCTGGATCAGGGACTGGATGACGAAGTTGAGCACCGCGTACCCGACCACGACGATGATCGCGGTCTGCGGGCCGCTGTCGAGCAGGGCCAGCAGGGCCGGCGGGATCACGCCCAGGACGAACCCGATGTTGGCGATGTAGTTGGTGATCCACGCCAGCAGCCCCCACAGCAGCGGCAGCGGGACGGACAGCCAGTACAGGAGCCCGACGTCGAGCACGGCGACGACCAGCCCGAAGACGGTGGAGACCACGAGGAAGCGCCGGGTGCCCGCGGCGAAGTCGGCGAGCGCGGTCACGAGGTGCGGGCGGGCGCTCGAGGCCCGGCGCATCAGCGCCGGGAACGCCGCGGCGTCGAAGGCCAGGAAGAACAGCAGCAGGAGGATGAAGAGGAAGCTCGACAGGGCCGAGGACAGGCCGCCGAGCACGCCCTGCGCCACCCCGACGGCCGAGCCCACCGAGACGCCCGACAGCGCGTCCTGGATCTGGTCCTGCCCGACGCCGACCCGCTCGCCGAGGTCGGTCACCTGGCCCAGCAGGTCGTTCAGCTGGTCGCTGTAGGTCGGCAGCAGGGTGGCCAGGCGCGCCAGCGACAGGCCCAGCGCGGCGACGACGCCGAGCAGCAGGGCGTAGATCGCGACCACCAGGGCCACCACGCTGAGCCAGCTCGGCACCCGTCGCCGCTGCAGCCAGGACTGCACCGGGTGCAGCGTGATGACGATGACGAGGGCGAAGAAGGCCGGGCCGAGGGTGCTCGAGAAGGAGCGCAGGCCGGCGATGACGACCACGGCGCTGGCCAGGCCGAGCAGCAGGCCGAGGGTGGGCGAGCGCGAGGGCTCGGGTGCGGTCGGTGCCGTGGACGCCACGAGGGCCCTCCGGGTGCGTCGAGGTGGCGCGGCCTGGACAGGACCCGCCCGGCGAGCCTAGGAGGACCGCGCCCGCCCCGCCCCTCGTGCCCTCAGCGCAGGTCGAGCGCGGCCACCGCGGAGCGGACGACGTCGGCGACCGGGGCGTCGACGTCCACCGCGACGCCGTCCTCGTCGGGCTCCAGCGGCTGCAGCGCCGCCAGCTGGGAGGTGAGCAGGCTGGCGGGCATGTAGTGGCCGGAACGGCGGCTCATCCGCTCGGCGAGCACCGCGGGGTCGGCCGTCAGGTGCACGAAGCGCACCCGCGCCGCCGCGCCCCGCAGGACGTCGCGGTAGGCGCGCTTGAGCGCCGAGCAGGTCAGCACGACGTCCTGGCCGACGGCGGCGCGGGCGTCCATCCAGGCCCGCAGGTCGGCCAGCCACGGCCAGCGGTCCTCGTCGTCGAGCGGCACGCCCGAGGCCATCTTCGCCACGTTGGCCGGGGGGTGGAACTCGTCGGCCTCGGCGAACGTCCAGCCGAGCTCGGCCGCGAGCTGCTGCGCCACGGTGGTCTTGCCGCTGCCGGAGACGCCCATCACCACCAGGGCCTGTCGCGGCGAGCTCACGGGGCGACGGCCTCGATGCGCCAGCGCGCGCGGTGGCGCTCGCCGGGGGCCAGGACGAGCAGGTCCGTGCCCGTGCGGAAGGCGTCCGGCGGGCAGGTCATCGGCTCCACGGCCAGGCCCGCGCGGTGCGCCACCGGCTCGGCCGCGGGGTCGGGGCGGTCGGCGGTGTGCACCTGCACCCAGCCCAGGTCGGCGTCCCAGAGCACCCGCACCCCGGCGCCGTCCTGCGCCCGCACGGTGGCCGAGCGGCCCCACGGCCCGTCGTCCCCACCCAGGCCGGTGAAGGCGTGGTCGACCTCGACCCCGCTCAGCGACCGGCCGCCGCGGAAGTCGAGGTCGAGGGCGCCGACGTCCACGACCGAGCGCGGCAGCAGCCGCTCGGGGTCGACGTCGAGCACGCGGGCGGCGTCGAGCTCGAGGGTCCAGTCGTCCACCCGCCCCGGCCCGGCGACGACGTACGGGTGCACGGCGGTGCCGTAGGGGGCGGGCGTCGGGCCCGTGTTGAGCGCCTCGAGGCTCCAGGTGAGGCCGTCGTCGGCGAGGGAGCACTCCGCGCGCAGGTCGAGCTGGTGGGGGTAGCCGGTCTGGGCCCAGAGGCGCGTGCCGAGGACCACCGACGACTCCGTGCGCTCCAGCAGCTCCCACGCCAGCCACGCGGCGAGCCCGTGCATGGCGCAGGCGCGGTCGGGCTCGGTCAGCGGCAGCTGCTGCTCCTCGCCCGCGAAGGTGTAGCTGCCGTCGCCGATCCGGTTCGGCCAGGGGGCCAGCACGGCGCCGCGGTAGTAGGGGCGGACCTCGCCCTCGTCGAACGCGCGGACCAGGTCGCGGCCGTCGTGGGTGAGGGTGCGCAGCGTCGCGCCGACCTCGGTGACGACGGCCCGGTAGGCCCCGGCGGTGATCTCGTGCTGCTGTCCCGAGGGCGCGGCGGTCATGGCGGCGACCCTAGCGGGGCGGCCACGGTGACGGGGTGCTCGCGGGTGCCGGCCCGCACGACCTCGACCAGGTGTTCCTGCGGCCCCACCCACGCGCCGTCCCACACCACGCACCGCTCCAGCCGCCCGTGGACCTGCGCGCCCTCGCCGACCGCGCTGGACCCGCCGGTGGCGAGGAGGTTGGCCCGCAGGTAGTCGGCCGGGGTGCCGCAGTCCACCGCCACCGGGGCGCCGCCCGGTGCGGGGTCGGCGACGAGGAGGTCGAGGCGCCCGGCGGCCTCCTCGGCCCGCCACAGCACCTCGTACAGGCCCGCGGGCGTGCTCGGCAGCGCGGCCACGAGCCCCGCGGGGAGCAGCGCGCT